>JAGAKD010000181.1 GCA_017625815.1 Lachnospiraceae bacterium
AGTTATCAAAGGATATACAAAAAACATAAACTCTGGCCTAAGCATATTAACATAAATCTCTGGACAGGGCAGTGACATAGTTCTTCCTAGAGCAGATATAACAACCCAAAACCATATCATATGTACAAATGCAGATATACAAATTTTAGTAAATAACTCCATTCCTATACCTCACTTTTTAATCCAAGAATCTCTTTTAAATCAACTTCCTTACTCCCCTCTAAATCGTCAATACCATCTTTTTGTTCTTCTGGTCGGTCATAAAACGGAAAAACTATACATTTCTTCATTATTTTAGGAGAATTTTCTATTCCCAGATTAAACCTATATCAACTACAAAAAATATAAAACATCCCTGATTTATCAGCCTTCTGACAAACATGTTGTTTCTTATTGGACGTTTATTTCCCTCTTCATAAGCTCCATTAAAACCTTTTTATCTCTAAAAGGAACGTATTGGGATAATACATACCCTGTCATAGTTGTTTCATCAAATTTGCCTGCCTTATACATTTTCTTAATTCCTATAGTACTGATGTAGCCTGATTGCAATAACATAGTTGTTCCTTGCAAAAGCATATGTAACGATGACAATGAAGTAAACACTGGCACCAATAATAAAATACCGAAAAACAAAAGAGCTTTGTGAATCTCATTATGTCCACATTTAATCTCATAGCTGTATTTTAAATATTCCTCGTAGGAAATATCTGCATTATAGGAAAGCCTTTTAAACTTTATAACAACAAATATGGTTACAATAATACATAACAATGCCGACCCATAAAACAAATTCTCAACTATTTTTTTTATATATTTCCACTCTTGCTGTGATACAAAATTACCATAAAACCATAGTATCCCACCAACCACATGTACTAATATCATAACGATAACAGGATAATTTTTTTGTATCCATCTTAATTTCTTTCCCATAAAATCACCTACCAAACTATCCACACCATATATAGCGAATCATCAAAAATAAACCGATTATCATTTTCTTTTACTGTTTTTAAATTCACATACAAATGTTTTTTCACTAAAATTAATACTTACTAATAAAAAGCTTCAGTTCTTTTTATAGTGCCATTAAAACCCAAGGCAACCACAAAATCAGTGAAAATATAGTAGTTATGCATATAAAAATCCCTTTTTCCTTTTTTGTCTCCAAAGGTCTAATTTTATACACCAAATAGACAATTAAATTCGCCACAACCGGATATACAACAAACATAAACTCACCGCTCAACAAAACGCCATATATTGGTTCGTGACTCATCATTCCCACAGCTTCATATATTGCTTTATATATAACCAAAAACCATATCATATGTACAAATGCAGATATACAGATTTTAGTAAATAGTTTCATATCTATACCTCGATTCTATATCCTAGAATTTCTTTTAAATCAACTACTTGCTCACCTTATAATATCTTCGCTAGAATACCTAATTCTCTGAAATGATATATATGGTTAGGCCTTTCTTTACATATGCAATATAGCATCCACCATACACATCATCCACCGATTCAAGACCAGGAAGTTCCTTAATGGTTCTAATATTTTTGTGTCCACCTTTGTCTGTTGGTCTGGTAAATACATCCAGTCCCCAATAATATACCTCTCCCTCATCATTTACACCAATTGCATAATATATTCCTGTAGAAATTCTTTTTATATGCTTTGAATTGATACTCGCTGTTCTCTCCTCCATGATTTGACCTATTAATACAACTTCATCTGTCTCAAAATCAATACTACGCCACATCAAAATACTTCCATCTGTTTTTTGTGTATATATGAAATCACCATTGCCATACAAATTCTCTATATCTTCTAACTGATTTAGCTTTGTATATTGGTTTAAAAATGATGTATTTTTTATGTTACTTCCCGCAACATAAACATTCCCCTCATTTGTTAGCACTACTGTGCTTCCGTTATGCAATACACATTGTTTTACATTAGAAAGATTATCAACCTTTGTAGGCTCATCTATATGTTCTTGGCCCGGAAAACCTAAGGAATATGATATATTTTCTCCCCATACATACAAATCACCTTTTGTAGTAATCGCTACCGTCTGATAGTTATCACATTCTACAGTTTCCACATCCGTGAGTATAACATCCGAAATTTCTATTTCTTTATTTTCACCATATGTAATCTGATATAGATTATTTTCTACATCAATAACCCATATTATATGTTCCAGGGGAAATGCTTTAGCAATACGAATATCAGTGTCAATAGCGTGTGCCACTCCCTGTTCATCATACAAAACTAGCTCTCCATCTGTGACAACAGCCAACTCATTCGAATAATCATTAGAACCAATATAATCAGGCTCCTTGTCTAAAACTATGGTTTTATAATTAGGTATGTTTGTCACAAAAAGAAAAACTATTAGGGATATAATTATGACACATAGGATTATTATCTTTACTTTTTTTCTATTCATAGTTTACAACCTCATAGTACAAATTATCAGTTTCCTCCAATAATATATATAGTCAACCCTTTCTTTGCATAGACAACTCCAAATGCCGCATATACATCATCAACCATATTAAGCCTAGGTATTTTTTTAGGATACACTATTTTCTCTATATCTGCTTTCCCCTTCATCCCTTCAATAAAGTTGGCTCCCCATAAATAGGCAACTCCTTCATTTGTAACACCTACTGTAAATTGCGAAGAACTAGAAAATTTAGTTACTTTTTTTTCATTGCACAACCTAGAAGCTTCTTCATAATATTTAGGTTTATATTCATTGGTTTCATCATAATATTCTATATATAAAACGCTAATTACTTCATTGTCATTATTTATTGCTTGAATTTCATAGTTCCCTCCAATACTCATAATATTATTTAACTCAGCAACTTGAACATATTCTTCAACATCTTTAGAATAATATTCTCCAATTTCATTATATACACTTATTTGTCCTGAAAAATAGACTTTTCCATCATTTTTCAGAACATAAGTGTTTCCACTATTTATTTGAACCATTACAACATCTGACATACTATCAACCTTAGTGGGTACATCAATGTACTTCATATCTTTTATTCCCAAACTACTTTTTTCGTTATTGCCCCACACATACAACTCACCATCTGAAGTAACAGCACAAAAAGAATCATCCTC
>JAGAKD010000182.1 GCA_017625815.1 Lachnospiraceae bacterium
GCTTAGATATAAAAATAATTTCTTCATGGTAATCACTCCTTGAAGAAATTATTTCCTTTTATTTATTTAATTATTCAAAAGTAACGCCCTCTGGATAAGTTTCATCAAAAACTGAAATGAAAGTCTTACCTGGATTCATACGAAGCTGTTCACCATCTTCATCAAAAAACTTTACAACACCATTTTCTTTTTTCCAGGTTATAGCTTTGTACTCACCATTTGTGGCATAAAATCCAGAGCCACCCTTGTTCCAATCTATATCCTGATGATCCACATTATCAAGACTTGTATACTGAGCAAAAATAACTACTACATTCTTAAACTTAAGCTGCTCTCCAGTCTGATCATCCACATGAGCTCTATCATACTGGAATCTGTAATACACTTTTTCATCTGCATTATATTCAAACCATGGACTATTATGAGCATAATCTGTTTTTACTACATTAGCTGACATACCTGTTTCAAGATTTTCATCTTCATAATTGAAAGCAAACATTTTCTCAGGTTTAGTTTCATAAGTAGTACTATATCCAGCATTGGCAATACCATCAACTAATCTAGTTCCTGTTGTGTATACATTGTGTGGAGCATATCTTGCGTCATCACGATAATATACTGTTCCATCAAGATATAATCCGTTAAGATTATTAACACCAAGCGCAGGTATCTCAGCCTCTGCAAGAGGTGACCAACCATAGTGACAATATATACCATCCATCATATCGGTAAGCTCTACATAGTAATGTCTAGCACTTCTAACAGGACCAAGCTTAGTTAACTCATCATAATCTTTTATTACACAAAGTAATCTTGTTAGACTACCTTCAACCTTCATTTCTATAATAATGTCAGCTGAAGCAATACCAGACTGTGGAATTGCATCAATGATATTGTTAATCATAATACATATTGGTCTCTGACCATCTAATGACTCGTCAATCCATTCACCAGTCAATTCACTGATTACATATCCTTCTCTGCTAACAACCTGTAAATCTTCAGCATCTGTCATAGTTGATATAGGCTCAACATTAATTGCCACCTCAGTAGTTGTAGCATTTTTGTCTTTGTCCTTATTTTTGCCAGACACAATTACGATAGTCATAATTATAAGAATAACACCGACTAAAGCCGTAGCTGCAATTAATATCTTTTTCTTGTCATATACAGGTTTTTTGTTATTACTCTTGCTCATTCTCTCTTGTATATCCTTTCATAGTTAAAATTTTTTCTTGCATCTCTTCCATAACAAGTCGTTCTTCATCATCCATATGGTCATAGCCAAAAAGATGAAGCATGCTGTGGGCCGTAAGAAATGCAACCTCTCGTCTTCTCGTATGACCATACTCTAGAGCTTGTTTTGCAATTCTATCTACGTTAAGTATTATATCCCCTAGCATAAGTTCACCAGTATCCTGGTTAAAATAATCCTCAGGTGTATCCTCTAAACCATTAAAGTCGCCTGGTTCTTCATAGTCAACCAAAGGAAATGACAGCACATCTGTGGGAGCATCTATAGCTCTGAATTCTTTGTTGATTGTTTGTATGCCCGCATCATCTGTAAAGATTACGTTAATCTCACTTTCATAGGGACATTCACAAAAATCAAGGGCTGCCACTATAATATCCGAAACAATTTCCTGGTAATGCTCAGGAATAGGCATGTCCATTTCATTTTCAAAAAAAACACTCATACTATACCTCGTTTCATCTAGATAATTATACCTTAAATAGTATATATTATCAAGTTTACTTTATTTCCTTTTCTTTCCTTTTTGTCTTGTCCATATCAGGCTTTTTACGAGAATTTAACTTTGCCTCATACACATCATAAGCATTAACTATTTTCTGAACAAGGGGATGTCTTACAACATCTTCACTAGAAAAATGTATAGTAGAAATATCCTCTATATCTCTAAGAACCTTTAATGCAACCTCTAAACCAGATGTGGTATCTTTTGGTAAATCCTTCTGAGATAAATCACCTGTAATAATAGCCTTTGAACCAAAACCTATACGAGTAAGAAACATCTTCATCTGAGCAGGTGTGGTATTCTGAGCCTCATCTAAAACAATATAGGCATTGTCTAATGTTCTACCACGCATATAGGCAAGAGGGGCAACCTCAATCAGTCCTTTTTCCATATTTTTAAGGAATGTTTCTGCACCCATTATCTCATATAAGGCATCGTATAAAGGTCTAAGGTAAGGATCAACCTTGCTCTGTAAATCTCCAGGAAGAAAACCTAGCTTTTCTCCTGCTTCAATAGCGGGTCTTGTCAAAATAATTCTATTTACCTCATTATTTTTAAATGCTGTTATAGCCTTGGCCATAGCAAGATATGTTTTACCGGTACCAGCAGGACCAACACCAAAAACAATCATATTTTTATCTATGGCATCAACATATTTTTTCTGACCAACAGTTTTGGCTTTAACCGGTTTGCCGTTGATGGTATGACAAATCATATTAGTATCTTTGTCAAGCTCGCTTAAAACTTCCACATCTCCTGTTTTTGTCAAAGAAATCGCATAGTTAACATTTTGATCTGTGATGGTGTTTCCGTTCTCAGAAAGCTTAATTAGCTCGTTAATTACACCTACGGCTCTTTTAACATTTTCTTCTCCACCAACAATTCTTAAGTTGTCATCTCTAAGTACGCAAGCCACATGATATGCTTTCTCAATACTTTTAATGTGTTTATCAAACTGCCCAAATACATTTTGAATATGATTATTGGATATAGTTACACACTCCATATATGAATTCATCTACTGTGTTTCTCCTTGTTCAATTATAATAAGCTCAGAAGGAACACCAATTAGCTCCTCTGTTACAATAATTCCACTTATTATACATTTATTATTAACAAACTCTATTGTAACATTATTTTCAAGTATTGACACCCCTTTTTTTCCTAATTCATCAATATATAATGCCATTCTTTTATAAGCTTTTTCTTCAGCTTCTTCTTTAGTATAAGAGCAAGGTACAGCCTCATATTCCTTCATAGTTATCTCATATAATACAACTGGCAAATAAACAGAACTGCCAAGTTTTATTTTTCGTTCGCTGGTAATAATATCATAAAGTTCATATTCTACATTGGTTTTCTTTGTCTCATAACTTTTATTCATGAAAAATATACTGTAACCTTTGGTTTCGTTACCAGTATATACTTTATCATAATATTCTAGATCAAACTCATCATAATACTCATTTTCAACAATAGCATATACATCACCATCTGATGGAACATAATTTGTTTCAATTAATTCATCATAATCATTATATATATTAATAACTCCCGTTATTATTACATCACCTTTCTTTACTTCTTCTCCAATTGTTTTAATAGTTTTTCCATTTCTTGTTACAATTTTAGTTACAACACCATCCTTTGCTGCAATAATATTACAAGGATTATTGCTTACTTTTATAGTATCTTGCTCTATCGTTTCTGTAATCTCTATATTTAGCTGAGTTCCTTTTAATTCACAGCTAATCCAAGCAACTTTATCATACTCAACTCTCAATATTTTCTCTAATTCTTCGCAATTAATATCTTCTATTGGGGTTCCAATATCAACATAATTATCTCGTACATTTTTTACTATTTCTTCTTTTGTATATATACTTTCACCAATCACATTAATATCCCATATATAGCTAGTAAAACTATATATGAGAAAAAAGAATAAAGCTATGCCTAGCATAAAGCCATATCTTTTTTTGTATGCCTTACAAAGGAAAGGTAAACCAATTTTTTCTATAATTTGAATTGATACATCTGTTTTATCAATATATTTTCTAGTATTTTTGTAATCATTATAAAGCATATATGTGGTAATATTCTTTTCACAGCTATTCATCCCCCACATATTCACGTTGTTTTTAGTACAAATATTAATAAATCTATCCTTATATGTACCCTCAATATTTAATTTAATATATCCCTTTAGCCACCTTATAAGCTTAATATACATATTAACCCCATTACACCTTAATCCACTCTATTTTATCAATTACTCCATATATATTTAATTCCATACTATTTAATATTTCTATTTTTATTTTTTGTCCAGAAATTTTCAAATGCTTTTTCCCGCAATCAATAGATATACCCATCTCGGTCATGGATACAATATGCTTATAGCCTTCAATATGCATGGACTTATCATCTACTAATATAGTTCTAGTCATAAGCCTACACTGATTTTTTATTATTTTATTCATGGAATTTGATTTATAGAATAGATTATAAGAATATATGACAAGAAAAAAGGTGTTGTATAAAATACAACACCTAATAATCATTAATATTAATTACTTGAACTTACGCTTTCTAGCAGCCTCAGACTTCTTCTTACGCTTAACGCTTGGCTTCTCGTAATGCTCTCTCTTACGAATCTCCTGCTGAATACCAGCCTTAGCACAGTTTCTCTTGAATCTTCTAAGAGCGCTATCTAAAGTTTCGTTCTCTTTTACTACTACGTTTGACATATCCTCAACCTCCCTCCAGTTGTAAAATTAATTAACGTGCTAATAACAACTGTTTGGGTTTACCTCCAAATTGCACAAATATTATTATAACACAATAAAATTATTCGTCAACAAAAATTTGATAAAATAAACAAAATTTACCAATATTTATTTGATTTCATCTCTATTTGTATATATATGATCAATTAAACCATATTCTAAAGCCTGCTCAGCAGTGAGGAAATTGTCTCTTTCTGTATCATGCTCGATAATATCAAGAGGTTTACCTGTATTCTCGCTTAAGATCTTGTTTAATCTTTCTCTTGTGCGGATAATGTGATCAGTATGAATCTTCATATCTGTAGCCTGACCTCTTGTTCCACCAAGTGGCTGATGAATCATAATCTCTGAGTTAGGTAAAGCAATTCTCTTTCCCTTTGTACCACCTGCAAGAAGGAATGCACCCATACTTGCAGCCATACCAACACAGATAGTTGAAACATCACACTTAATATACTGCATTGTATCATAAATACCAAGACCAGCACTTACTGAACCACCTGGACTATTGATGTATAAACTAATATCCTTTGAAGGATCCTCTGACTCTAAAAATAATAACTGTGCAATAACGAGACTTGCTGTTGTATCGTTAACTTCATCAGCAAGGAAAATAATTCTCTCCTTTAAAAGTCTTGAATATATGTCGTAGGCTCTCTCTCCTCTACTTGTTTGTTCAACGACGGTAGGTACTAATGCCATAATAATGTCCTCTCTTTCTTTTTATTTATTGTATTTAATGTTTTGCAATATTATGAAAGCTGTGTTTTTGCTTCTTCTACACCAGCAGCAAGAGCATCTGCTATACCAGCTGGGTTCTTTCCTCCAGCTTGAGCCATATTTGGACGGCCACCACCGCCACCGCCAACCATAGGAGCAATCTTCTTAACAATATTTCCTGCGTGAGCGCCTGCTGAAACCGCATCATCTGTTGCCATAACGATTAAGTTAACCTTGCCATCCATATCTGAAGCAAGAATAACTATTGATGAACCAAGCTTAGCCTTCATATCATCTCCAAGGTTACGAAGAGCATTCATATCAATACCACTCACCTGAACTGGGAGCACCTTAACTGAACCTACTTCAACTACATTGGACATAACATCCCCAACAGATTCCTTAGCCATCTTATCTTTGAGTTTCTGATTCTCTGCATTAAGAGTCTTAATCTCAGCCATAAGAGCTTCAATCTTTTCAGTAAGCTTAGAAGGCTCTGTCTTTGCAGCAATACTTGCAGCATGAAGCTCATCCTCAAGCTTTTTATAATAATCAAATGCACCCTTTGATGTAAGAGCCTCAATACGTCTTACACCTGCAGCAACACCCTGTTCTGAAACAATCTTAAATGTTCCGATGACACCTGTATTAGGTACGTGAGTACCACCACAAAGTTCCTTAGAGAAATCTCCCATGGATACGACTCTAACAGTCTCACCATACTTTTCTCCGAAGAGTGCCATAGCACCAGTCTTTTTTGCATCTTCTATAGACATTTCTGCTGTTTCTACAGCTAAATCTCTTTCAATCTCGGCATTTACAATGGCTTCAACCTTAGCAATCTCATCCTTAGTCATAGCCTGAATATGAGTAAAGTCAAAACGTAATCTATCCTGAGCCACATATGAACCGGCCTGCTCAACATGTCCACCAAGAACAGTCTTAAGGGCTTTTTGAAGAAGATGTGTAGCTGAATGGTTCTTACATGTGAGACTTCTCTGATTTTCATCTACTGAAAGTGTAACTGTTTCACCAGTCTTAATCTCACCACTTTCCATATAACCAATATGTGCTATCTTTCCGCCAACAACCTTAACTGTATCCTTAACAACAAATACACCATTTGCAGTCTTAATAACACCAGAATCACCACACTGTCCACCCATTGTAGCATAAAATGGAGTCACATCAGTTAAGATAGAACCATTCATACCTTCTGAAAGTGTATCAACGACAGCATCCTCAGTAGTCATAGCAATAACTTCAGCATCAAGAACTAACTTGTCATAACCATCAAAGACTGTGACAAGGTCAGTTGGAGGCTCTTCATATATAGTTGCATCTGCACCCATATAGTTTGATACCTTACGAGCTTTTCTTGCAGTTTCTCTCTGAATATTCATACACTGTGTATATCCAGCCTCGTCAACTGTAAGTCCTGCCTCCTCAAGAATCTCCTTTGTAAGGTCAAGTGGAAATCCATAAGTATCATAAAGCTTAAATGCATTCTCTCCACTAAGCTCGGTCTTGCCAGATGCTTTAATCTCATCCATAAATGTACCAAGAATTGCAAGTCCCTGGTCTATAGTCTTGTTAAAACTCTCTTCCTCTTTGTTAAGAGTTGCGAAAATGTGTTCCTTCTTCTCAAGAAGCTCTGGATATGCATCTTTTGAACAGTCAATAACTGTTTTGCAAAGTTCTGCAAGGAACATATCCTTTATTCCAAGCATTCTTCCATGTCTAGCTGCACGTCTAAGAAGTCTTCTTAATACATAACCTCTTCCCTCGTTAGATGGAAGAACACCGTCTGAAGTCATAAATGTTACAGAACGAATATGGTCAGTGATAAGTCTGATAGAAACATCTTTCTTCTCATCAGCCTTGTATGTAGCACCAGCCATTTCACATATTCTATCTCTTAAAGCTTTAAGAGTATCTACATCAAATATTGAGTCAACATCCTGAACTACTACAGCAAGACGCTCTAAGCCCATACCTGTATCAATATTCTTTTGTTCAAGCTCTGTATAGTTGTTATGACCATCATTATCAAACTGTGTAAATACATTATTCCAAACCTCCATGTATCTATCACAGTCACAGCCAACCTTACAATCAGGCTTTCCACAACCATACTTCTCGCCTCTATCATAGTAAACCTCTGAACATGGGCCACAAGGACCAGCACCATGCTCCCAGAAATTATCTGCCTTACCAAACTTAAAGATTCTCTCAGGAGCAATACCAATCTTCTTATGCCAAATATCAAAAGCCTCTTCATCCTCTTCATAAACAGATGGATAAAGTCTATCAGCATCAAGGCCTACAACCTCAGTCAAAAACTCCCAAGTCCATTCAATAGCCTCATTCTTGAAGTAATCACCAAAAGAGAAATTTCCTAACATCTCAAAGAAAGTACCATGTCTTGCAGTTTTACCAACATTCTCGATATCACCTGTACGAATACATTTCTGACATGTAGTAACACGTCTTCTTGGTGGTATCTCCTGTCCTGTAAAATATGGCTTTAAAGGTGCCATTCCTGAATTAATAAGTAATAAACTGTTATCATTATGTGGTATGAGGGAAAAACTGTTCATCTTAAGATGATCTTTGCTTTCAAAGAACTCCAAAAACATTTTTCTAAGCTCGTTTACGCCGTAATTTTTCACGTTAATATCCTCCTAGTTACAGTACAAAAGTACATTATTGTTATAATTATTCCTGATTGTTTTCTGCTGCAAGCTTCTCATTCTTATTCTTACGAATCTTAGCTCCAACAAAAATTCCGAATGCCGCAAAGGCAAGCATGGCAAAAAACTTTATTAAATATACAACTAATTCACTAACTAATGCATTCATATCTCTTACCTCCTCTTGGCTATTGCCTCAACAACTTCATCCCATGTAACACCCTGTTCCACCATAAGAACCATAGCGTGATAAAGGAAATCCGCAAGTTCATATTTAAGTTCCTCATTGTCTGGATTCTTGGCAGCTATAACTATTTCAGTTGCCTCTTCTCCAACTTTCTTTAATATCTTATCAACGCCTTTGTCGAATAGATAATTAGTATATGAACCTTCCTTTGGATTATTCTTTCTATCAAGAATAATATCATATTCCTCTTGGAAAACCTTAAGAGGGTTAGTATCATCATAATCCTTCTTTAAAATATCTGTAAAGAAACAGGTTGGATTACCAGTGTGGCAAGCAACACCTATCTGTTTAACCTTTGCAAGCAAGGTGTCTTTGTCACAATCTATAGATAGCTTCTGAACATATTGAAAATGACCACTTGTCTCACCCTTTACCCAAAGTGAACTTCTGCTTCGACTAAAGTAAGTCATAGTTCCTGTCTCCAAGGTTTTATTATACGCCTCTTCGTTCATATATGCCATCATAAGAACTTCATCAGTCTTATAGTCCTGAACAATTACAGGTATTAAACCATCTTGATTAAGCTTAAATTCACTAAAACTCATATAGGAACAACTGGATTGACCGTCTTGGATTAAATTCTTTAATTCATCTATGTATGTTTTGGTTGAAATAGAATCAACTATAAATGTATTAACACCTAAGTTTAAAATATTCTTTGTATCTTCTTTACTGATATTTGAAACATTTACACCTATAGGCAAATCCACCTCGTCAATAAAGGTTTTTAATTCTTCATGGTTTGCAGCCTTATAGCCATCAATAAAAACTCCGCCTGCACCAAATATTTTATATTCTTTTGAATCACTAATCTCTAAATTACCTTCTTCGGTAAAACCAATGTTGATAAATATCTTTTCCTTGCCAAAACGAAGTGATGATTCATTCACTAACTCTAAGTCAAGAAGCGAATTCTTACCAATTGGGTCATATATAGCAACTCTAGATGCACCTGCATAAAGAGTATACTTAACATCATCAAACTTAGTAGCTTTAATACATACATTTAATGGTAAATCAATATTGTCAGTTATGAATTTTATTTCATCTACATAAGTTTCATAAGAACCCTCACCCGTATATATAAGCTCATCAACACCAAGCTCCTTGAAATTCTTCGCAAGATTAAGCTTATCTTCTTTTGTAGACGGAACACTTATATTACCAATAAGTTTTATATTATTCATATATCTATAAGCTTCCCTTTGTAGAAAGAAGCTGTCCCTCCAATCTGCTATCCTTAAGTGTAGCCATATCTAAAGCCTTGGCGAAAGCCTTAAATGCAGCCTCTATAATGTGATGATTATTTGAACCAGAAAGCTGTTTAATATGTAAATTCATACCTGCACCATAGGAAACTGAATAGAAAAATTCTTTTACCATCTCAGTATCCATATATCCAACCTGAGGCACTGTTAAATCAAGGTCATACACAAGGTATGGTCTACCAGATAAATCAAGGGCACAAAGAACTAGAGTCTCATCCATAGGAAGCATGAATGAACCATATCTAGTAATTCCTGCCTTATCGCCTATAGCCTTTGCAATGGCCTGTCCAAGAACAATTCCTGTATCCTCAATTGTGTGGTGTGAATCCACAAAAAGATCTCCCTTTACGGTAAGATTAAGATCAAAAAAGCCATGTTTTGCAAAGCTTGTAAGCATATGATCAAAAAAGCCTATGCCTGTATCAACCTTTGAATATCCCTTACCATCAAGATTAATTTCTAATTCAATATCTGTTTCTTTTGTTTTACGAGAAACAACTGCTATTCTGTCAGCCAAATAATCACTCCCTTTAAATCAAAATATGACTTCTTATTATACCATTTTTAACCCTATTATTCAATTCTTTTTATACTGTACTTACATCTACTTATACTGTCCTATGAGTTTTTCTCCATCATATACAAAAAGTGTATCGTTACAGTAGTCAAATGACAGTGTTTTTGCTACACCTGACAAATCTGCGAGTTCTTTTCCATTCTCACCCGTTAAGGTTGATTTATATAATTTACCATCAATAATATGATATAATTCATTGTTTTCTGCTGAGAAACTAACTATCTGTTCATCGCAATCGGGAGTTTTGTATAGACTACTTGAAGAATCTGTTGCTGGGTCAAAACAGATTATCTGGTCCCAAGCTTTCAGGTTATATGATACATTAATATCATTTATACCATAGCTTGCCTGTTGAAGAATGTAATATTTCCCATCATACTCACATATATGCTCTGGTGATGTTACAGGTCCCATCTTTCTGCCATCAAACGAAATAAGTTCCTCTTCATTGCCATTTTCATCAACGATTTTGTAACCC
>JAGAKD010000183.1 GCA_017625815.1 Lachnospiraceae bacterium
TAAAAAGCTCCAAGAAAATGTAAACACTTTCTTGGAGTTTTTAATACCTAATTATGCGTGGCTCGTAGCTATACTAGTTGCCTGCCATCTGCTTTGCAACTTCTTCTGCAAAGTTTTCTTCCTTCTTAGCGATACCTTCGCCTGTTTCGTAACGAACGAATCCCTTTAATGCAAAGTCTGAACCTGTAGCCTTAGCAACTTCTGCAACGTACTGTGCAACTGTCTGCTTGCCATCTTCAGCCTTAACATATGTCTGATCTAAGAGAACGATTTCCTTTAACTGCTTAGAAACACGACCGTCAACAAGACCTAAGAAAATCTTGTTTTCTGAGATTGCTGCCTTATCTGCTAAAGCAAGTTCTGCTAATGCAGCCTTACCTTCTTTAGAAATAAAGTTTGGTAAATACTTCATGTTCTTCTTGTTTTCTTCGTAAGCAGCAACATCTTCTGCGCTCCATACACCATCAACAGCCTTAGCAAGTAAGCCGTTTAAGATTGGCATTGGAAGTGTAAATGTATCATTTAATGCGCTTTCTACTGTAATTTCTCTAATCTTAGCAAGTTCGTCAGCTGAGATTTCATCTCTGCTTGTGTACTGTGGGTTAAGAGCTGCAATCTGCATAGCGATGTTCTTAAGAGCTTCCTTAACTTCATCACTAGCATTAGCTGTTGTAGCTTCAACTAATGCGCCAATTCTACCACCAGCGTGGATATATGGAACAACTACGCCATCAGTTGTGATTTTTTCAAATCTTCTGATTGACATATTTTCACCAATAACTGCGATCTGGCTAACTAATTCTTCTTTAACTGTCTTTGATTCATCTTTGATGAACTTTTCTTCTGATAATGCTTCTACTGTCTTTGCATCTGAAGCAATAATCTGAGCTGCGATATCAGCTACGAATGTTCTAAACTTATCATTCTTAGCAACAAAGTCTGTTTCTGAGTTAACTTCTACGATTGCTGCCTTATTTCCATCTACTACTGCAAGAACTGTACCTTCTGCTGCAATTCTACCAGCCTTCTTCTGTGCTGTAGCAAGTCCCTTCTCTCTAAGGAACTCCATAGCCTTATCGAAATCGCCGTCTGTCTCTGCAAGAGCCTTCTTACAGTCCATCATACCAGCGCCTGACATCTCTCTTAACTCTTTTACCATACCTGCAGTAATAGCTGCCATAATAATATCCTCCTAATATTTTACTATACCACTGAATGATATATCACCCAGTGGTATGTTGTTTATTCTATAAATTGATTGGATTACTCCTCAGTTGCCTCAGCATCAGCTGCCATTGACTCAGCCTCTTCCTCAGTTGCAACGTCTGAACCCTGATTAGCCTCGATAACTGCATCAGCCATCTTAGCAACGATAAGCTTAACTGCTCTGATTGCATCATCGTTACCTGGGATTACATAATCAAGCTCTTCTGGATCACAGTTAGTATCTGCAATACCAACAAGAGGAATACCAAGTGTATGTGCCTCCTGGATACAGTTCTTCTCCTTACGAGGATCAACTACAAAAATCATATCAGGAATCTTCTTCATGTCCTTGATACCGCCAAGGTTCTTCTGAAGCTTATCCATTTCCTTCTTAATCTCGATAACTTCCTTCTTAGGTAATACATCAAATGTACCATCAGCTTCCATAGCCTCATACTTCTTAAGCTTCTCAATTCTGCTCTGGATAGTCTTGAAGTTAGTAAGCATACCACCTAACCATCTCTGGTTAACATAGTACATACCACATCTCTCAGCCTCTGACTTGATTGAGTCCTGAGCCTGCTTCTTAGTACCTACGAATAATACGTTTCCACCTTCTGCAACACAGTCAAAGATTGCCTTGTAAGCCTCGTCAACCTTACCTACTGACTTCTGAAGGTCAATGATGTAAATTCCGTTACGCTCAGTATAGATATACTCAGCCATCTTAGGATTCCATCTTCTTGTCTGATGTCCAAAGTGAACACCTGCCTCGAGTAACTGCTTCATTGAAATAACGCTCATAATATACCTCCTGGTTTTAACTTCTGTGGAATTCAATCTCTAAATTCATTTTTTAAAGAGACGAGCAAAAACCATCGCGTTAATGGCACCAATTTGCTGATTCTTCCACATGTTTTTTCACACGAAGTTGATTATAGCATAAAAAAAAAGTGCAATCAAGCACTTTTTTCATTATTTTTAGCCATTTGTGAGCAATTTTGCAAGTTCTTCGTATGACATATCACCTGTCACCTTAAACTCACCAACCTCTATTCTGGTTGAATATCCATTTTGATTGAGATATACATCAAAATCTGATGCAGAATCAACTATATCAGCAGCCTCAAGTAATACTGCTACATCATAGGATGACATTCCGCTCTGTACTGTTATAGTAACTGTGTCACCACTATCACTAGCTGTAGTCTTTTCCTCAGTTGTTGGCTCTTCCTCTGTAGTTGCTTCTGTTGTGCCATCTTCAGTAGTATCATCTTCTGTGTTATCACTTTCAGTTGTTGCTTCTGTAGTCAAGTCATTCTCTGTGGTATCATCCTTAACATCAGTAGCCTCTGTGGTACTTGGAGTAATTATAGAGTCATCTTCCATAACCATTCCTAATTTTTCAGCTTTTTTTATTATCTCTTCGTCGGACATCTTATATCCGCCGCTAGTCATATATGCAGCAAGCATAATCAAAGCAGCAAATATAATGCCTGTTCCTAAACCTCTTAAAAAGTATTTTAGTTTCATTAGTTTGCCTCTCCTTGATATAAATCTACAACAAGCTTAACCTCGCCAACGCCAAGTCCCAAATGCTTAGCAATCTCTAATATACTAAGACCTGACTTGTACATCTCAAGGATTATATCCTTATTGCTATCAACAGGAGTTTCCTCCTCTAATTCCTCTTCAAGTGCCACTTCAAGTTCTGTCATCTCTTCCTCAAAGATTTGCTCTTCCTGTGGTGGATTTTGGTATAAATTGTTTTCAGCAACAAAAGCCTCTACATCCTTACGATAATCATCTACCATATTAGCTGTTGTCATGATTTCCTTCTGCTTGTCAGCAAGCATACTGTAGAGGAACATAACCTCATTATGATTTCTTTCAATCTCTTCATTAACTGTTACAGCATAATCTCCAAGAGCCAATGTCTTTTGGTTAACTATCTCAGAAAGCTTGCCCTCTATCTCATCCATCTTTCCGTCTACATTTTCGTCCATATAGTCGTCTATAAGCTTCTTTATTTTAGCCTTTTGCTCTTCAGTTAGCTCGGTTGGAACTTTGATAACTTCCTCTTCTGGCTCATCCTTCTTTGAAAGCTTTTCTGCAAATGCAAAGCTAACAAATATAAATACAATTCCTATGATCATTAGTACTATTACTGTAGTTGACATTTTATTCTCCCATCGTGTTCAAATTATATTTTTATATCAAAATTCACTCTTGTAAGAGTTGAACTTTGTGTTGACTCAGTTTCATTTTTTTCTTTTTTCTTCTTATTCGAATAAAGATTAACGTATTTGTTTTTACCTTCTTCCTTTGCGTCATGCCTTTGTTGATAAAAAACTGCTTCTTCCTTATTCACAACAGATTCTCTAATCTGTCTTTCGTTCTTTTGAACCTTTGTTTGAGCCGCTTGATTGTGTAACGCACCTTGCGATTCGGCATGTTGCTGAACATTTGCAATAGGTGACGAAGTTTGTGCTGCAATTATAGGTGATATCATACTAAATCATCCTTTCTATATCTACACGTTAAAATGTTGTCGCCCTTACATCTCCATCAACAATCTTATACAAGCTGTGCACATCTTTTTCTTTGACAATGTATGTACTTGCCGCAATAAAAATTGTAACACCTCTGTACGTATTTCCTAATACCTTAACGCTACCCTTACGACCTTCTTCAAGTTCTGATTTAATCTCCTGTAATCTTCCGTTCTTAACTTCATATTCCTTGTTAAGTCCATCAAGCTTTGCATTAAGATCCTTTATTTGCTTAACATTTTCAGGGGAAAGTTTTGCGCCATTTTTTACCTTGGTTTTATATACATTAAGATATGATGTTGTTTCCTCTATAGCTTCACTTATCTCGTTAGCTTCAGGGACAAGAACCTTCATCTCTTCATATAGCTCAGGCTTCACACCAACTTTAATAGAAGTTTGAGTCTCCATACGATTTCCTATACTATTAACCTCAACATAGGAATCACATATAACCTCACCACCAACGATAAAGCCTTTTCTACCGCTAACAACTACTTTGTTACCACAAGAAACATTACTGTGTAATATAGAACCAGCGATAACATCACCTTTTGCGTTGATATTAGCACTTTCAAAAAACTGTGCACATATATCACCACCTGCGCTGAGAGAACCCTTTCCCATACCTTGAACGCCACGCTTAATAACTATATTTCCACCTGCAATAAGAGTTGCACCCTCTACCACACCATTAACCTGAATATCACCTTTTGCTTTTACTGTAAATCCAGTTCTTACAGTTCCAGGAATCATTACACTTCCTTCGTAATCAATATCACCTGTAGACGCGTCAACGTCAGCTGCAACATTGTATGTGTCCGATACAAAAACCGTATCATCTGTAAGTGTAACATTACCATTAACTTCACTGGTAATAACAGTTCTATCTTCATTTGGCGTAATATTACGACCAAATTTTAATACCTTAATCTTAGGCTTATTCTGTGGAACTACTTCACCAAATATATTGCAACCAGGCTCTCCCATAGAATGAGGAGTAAGCTTTGCTAAAACATCACCTTTTTTTACGGATGAAAAAAGATTAAGCTCATGGAAATCTACGCTTCCATCTTCTAACATCTTCGGTTTTGCCAAAGGCTTTGCATTAAAGAAATACTCAATCTTGGTATCCTGAGCAAGTACTGGTTTTTTACCTTTTGCTATAGGTATATTAAGGCAATATTGTCTAGCCATCATAAATACATCTATAACCTTTTCAGATATACCATACTTTATATTCTTTCGCTCAAGCTCAGCAAGTATTTCCTTCTTATCCATCACTTTACCACCTGTAGATGGAGGATAAAATCTGATATATGCAACCATATTATCAGGTGAAATAATAACCTTCGCACTTTCCGAAAATGGCGGTATAGGATTATTTTTAACCTTTATCTGAGCTGGCTTATCAGCTAATGTTTCTAACAAGGCTTTTATGTCTGTGTTAGCATAATCCGTACAACCTTTTTCATCTAAGAAAGCAAGAACTTCTTTTATATCTAAGCTCTTTCCGTCGCTCACCGGTGGGTAAACAACAAGAAAAGTACCATTTTCTTTTATATCTAATCTAAAAAAAGAATTCTTATATTTCATATAACCACCTATCCCATAAGAAGAGCAAAATTGTCTCCTAAGAATGATTTCATTTTTCTAAGTGCTTTTGAATGTAACTGAGATACTCTTGACTCAGAAACCTCCATAGCATTGCTTATCTCCTTAAGAGTAAATTCTTCATAATAGTATAATTGAACAACCAATTTTTCTTTTTCAGTAAGTGATTCTAGTGCTTCTATTATTGAATTTTTAACTTCTTGTTCTTCGTAAATTCGTTCTGGCTCAATCATCATATGAGACGAACCATAAGGAGTTCTAACTTCTGTACCCTGTTCAAACATATCCTCCAAAGAAGAAACGTTACAAACATTAGTCTGTGTAGACCAGGTTAGATACTCATCACTCGTTATACCTAATTCTCTTGCTATATCATCATCTGTATAATTAGGACCAATCTCTGCTTCAATTTTCTTGATAGCAGCATCTATAGACTTTTGCTTTTGTCTAACGGAACGAGGTATCCAATCCATTTTTCTAATCTGGTCTAATATGGAACCTCTAATTCTAAGACTTGCATAGGTTTCAAATTTGTTACCCTTGCCATAATCAAATTTATCTATAGCATCAATTAATCCAAATATACCGTAGCTAACCAAATCATCGTATTCAACATTACCACCCAAATATACGCTTAATCGACCAGCAACAATTTTAACTAAGGGCACGTATTCAATTATAATTTGTTCACGTATAGAACTAGACTTAGTGTTGGTATACTCAATCCACAGTCTCTCTTTTTTATCAATTATAGCCATAATCAATCACACCCCTTTGTAAGATAGATATTACTGCTTCACTTCTTCCCCAGTTTCTTCAGATTCGGCAGCCTCTTCAGTCTCCTCCTCTTCTATATCTACCTTTCTGCTTTCCATCCTTGCTATCTTATCAATAAGCTTAATGGCAACTGTAGCAATAACATAAAATACAATTATTACTATGAGAACTATAATCAATGACTCAACTAGCTCTCTTTTATATTTTATATTTAGTAACAATGCTATAAGTGCTGCAAGCAATACAACAAACGCTCTTGCATTTTTACACTTATCATAGTAACTCATAGCTCTTTTACCTCTTGTTTTATATAATATTTTTCTGCTTTCCAGCTTTTATAACTGTAAGCTCTTCTGTGTCTGGATCAAAAACTATAGTTCTACCATAGCTAAGTCCCACATCCTCAGATACAATTTTAATACCCATCTCTTTTAGCTTCGACTTAACAGCGGCTATATTCTTATCACCTATACTTCCTATATCTGTAGAAGATGAAAAGTTGAACATCTTTGCACCGCCAGCAATCTTTGCCTTAAGTGATGATTTTGGTATTCCTCTTTTTTCAAGTTCTTCGATTAGCAATACTATACCTGAATCAGCAAACTTCATTTTGTTTTGATTCTGTTTTATTTTGGTACTGTCCGGCAACATAATATGAACAAGTCCTGCCGTCTTGGTTTTGCTATCATATAGTACGGCTCCAATACAAGAGCCTAAGCCAATGGTAGTAATCTTATTAGGAGATTGACAAATGTTCATATCAGCAATACCTACTCTGATAGTCTCACTCATCTATGCCTCCAATTCCCAACTTGTTCAAAAGCAAATTGAATGAATGTATCTCAGATACCATCATAATATAACCATTGATTTCTTGATCGCCTGCTTTAAAATGAGAATTAATAAGAAGAGCTTTATCACTAATCTTACCAAACTCAATACAAGGCACACTTAAAATAGCCCCCGCCATATCTATACAGCTTTCTGGTTGTGAACATCTAATCTTCATACCAGACAAGGTTTCAAGTGATGCTACGTATGAACCAATAATAATATTACCTATCTCTTTAACAGCAGACATACCCATCTCGGACTGCCAGTCTATTTCGTAATCAAGCAGAGCCTTTATCATATTTTTGGCATCTTCCACACCAACCACAAACAGAATCATGGCCTGCATATCACCATCAATTGTACTAAGTACGCCAACTACTGTAACATCTGGTCCGCCTAACACATTCTCTAGTGAATTAAAATCGTGTATAGCAACCTGTGGTGGCGACATAGTAAGACTGGATTTGAGAATAACCGAAAGTGATGTAGCCGCATTACCAGCACCAATATTACCAAGCTCACCAAGAGCATTGCTTACATTTTCAGATAATGTCTCCTGTCTGTTCATAAAATCACTCCTTAGAAATCCATATCAACATCAGAAATCAATCCATTGATATTAATAAGAGAAATAAGTGTATCATTGTATTTTCCAACACCTGTAAGATATGCTCTAGCATCTCCTGTATCAGAAGAAAGCTTCTCAATATCATCCTCTGCTAAAGTTACAACTTCTCTTACCTCATCTACGAGAACTCCTATCTTTGCATTGCCTTCAACCTTAATTATAAGAATACGAGAAAGATTAGTGTTGTCCTTGTCAGGAAGGTCGCACTTTCTTCTCATACTCATAACAGGCACAATCTCACCGCGAAGATTAATAATTCCTAAGAAATATGACTGAGTGTGAGGAACTCTAGTGATAGGCTGTAATCTTACAATGTTGTCAATATATGATATATCAATACCATATTGCTCGTTGTCAAATCTTAAAAGAATATACTGTTTTGCATCATTTACTGCTACGTTATTATCCATTCCTACACCCCCTATTATACTAATGTATTTGAATCAATAATGAGTGCTACTTCACCATTACCAAGAATTGTTGCGCCACTTATAAGCTTTGGAGCCTTAATGTACTTTCCAAGAGGCTTAATAACGATTTCTTGCTGTCCTAAAAGCTTGTCAATAAGAAGACCTGCCTGCTTGTCACCCTTCTTAACAATAACAACAATCATACCCTCATCATCAAGTAATCCCTCTTCTGGCTCAACTGGTTCAATATCAAGTACCTCGTTAAGTCTAACTATTGGAATAACAGATCCTCTAAGGTTAATAACCTCCTTAGTGTGAACATACTTGATATCATCTGGAAGAATCTCCTCAATTGTAACAACTGAGTTAAGTGGAAGCGCATACTTCTCACCTGAAACATCAACCATAAGTGCCTGAATAATAGCAAGTGTAAGCGGAAGTCTAACTATAAACTTAGTTCCTTCGCCAAGCTTAGTAACAACCTCTACATCGCCGCCAAGGCCTTCAATCTTATTCTTAACTACATCAAGTCCAACACCTCTACCTGAAACATCTGAAATCTTTTCAGCTGTTGAGAATGAAGGTTGGAATAAAAGGTCTACAGCTTCCTTCTCAGACATATACTCAGCCTGCTCTTCTGTAATATGACCTCTTTCTATAGCTTTTCTCTTAATCTTTTCTACATCTATACCAGCACCATCATCTGATACTTCAATAGTTACGTTGTTACCATCTTGATAAGCATCAAGTCTAATTGTACCAACCTTTGGCTTACCAATCTTAAGTCTGTCAATAGTTGCCTCAAGGCCATGGTCTGCTGAGTTACGAAGCATGTGCATAAGAGGATCACCGATTTCATCGATAACTGTTCTATCAAGCTCTGTATCCTCACCAGTCATAATAAGCTCCATCTCCTTGTTGAGCTTCTTTGATAAGTCTCTTATCATACGAGGGAATCTATTAACAACACTCTCAATAGGTACCATTCGAACCTTCATAACTGATTCGTGAAGGTTAGTTGTAATTCTCTCAAGATACTCAATCTGCTCATTAAAGCTCTGGTCTTGACTTGCCGTAGATATACCAGTTACAGACACAAGACCATTCTTAGCGATGATAAGCTCAGATACAAGGTTCATAAGATCGTCAAGCTTTTCAATATCAACTCTTACAGAACGGTTAACAACTGGCTTACCAGCCTTAGCAGGAGCTTTTTTCTCTTCCTTCTTTTCTGCCTTAGGTGCAGCGTCTTCAGATGCTGGTTTATCTTCCACCTCAGCCTTAGGAGTTGTATCTTGAACCTCTGTTGGTATCTCAAACTCTTCAATAACAGCTTCTTCTATCTCAGAAACACTCTCAATAGCCTTTTTAACTTCCTCTAAACTCTTATCTGAAAGAATAAACATAGAGAAATCAAACTCAAATCTCTCATCCTCAATATCCTGTACACTAGGAACAGACTTAATAATCTCTCCCTTGTTCTCAAGTCCCTTAA
>JAGAKD010000184.1 GCA_017625815.1 Lachnospiraceae bacterium
CGAATCCCTTTTTCTTCTCTCTCCAGAGTTTATATTATATATATGTGTTAATGATAAGCCAGTCTGTTTTGAAATATCTTCAAACTTTATACTGTGGTCTTTTAAAAGACTAATGACTACATCAATTAAATCATCTTCATAGGTAGGCATAACTCTATTACTTCCTCCAATAGTTTGATTGTAGCCATCATAGTAAGTATTGAATTTTTTAATGTAGTAGATTTCTCTCTCATTTAATTTTTCAATATCTTCTACCTCTTCCAAGATGATTAACTCATATCCATCTTCTCCATATTTTCTTATTCCTCTACTTAGTGGATAGTTATATTCAACCAAAGTACAGTCCCAAGGGTCTATCTTAATATGTCTATAATGTCTATTTTTTAAGTTTACAGTTTGACCTACATAGACAATTTTTTCATCTGTTTTTCTCTTATAAGCATATATTACATTTTTCATAGTATAACACTCCTTTCACTATTAAGTGAGAAATGTGTTATAGTGATTATATTAAATTTCCCACGGTATCACCATGTCCTATTACTAGGAGTTAGGCTCTCTTACCACCTTAGTCTTTCGACTTAGTTGACCGTTAGCCGCAATTGCGACCCCAGTGATTACTGGAAAGGTAGAATAGGGCGAAGTTCACCCTCAAACACTATTGCTTTTTTAATAGATGAAATATTATTTTTGTTTAGATTTAACCCATACAGAGCAAAACCTAAAGGGTGATTATACATTGTTCTATTAACTACAAGAGGTCTATACTTTCCAAATAGCTCTCCCTCTTCTTTAACTAGGGTTCTTCCTCTAATTCCTATTAACTTATTTTCTGCGTCTCTGTGCGGGATTACTATTTGACACTCTTTTGGATAATATGATATTTCAAACCTATCCATTGTCTCTTTTGTAATCCCCTCTTCTAACCAAGGTCCGATTAAAGGATGAGCCATACAGTTAAGAATTTTATCATCATATTCTTTTAAGCTAATCTCTTTTTTCTCTTTTGTTATTACCTCTTTTATTCTATCATAATCTTTGATATATGTCCAGTCTTCCAGCAAAATATTTTCAAATCCATCTTCTTCAATAGAAGAATATCCAAACTTGTGTGCGACATATGCTACCGCTTTTGGTAAAGCCCATTCTTCTTCATATTGAACTTCATGAGCCTTAACTATTAATTGGTATATATCAAAGTATTCATGACATTCAGTATAGCAACGCAGCAGCTTAGTATTATCATAGTAGTAAAGTTTGTGAGACCCCTCTCCAGGGAGATTGTGGCAAATTGTATCTGCCATAATCACATCTCCATGAATAGAGGGATTTCCGCCAAGCTCTTCAATTATCTCTGCTACTTGTTCTAATGTTAAATCATTCTTTATCCTATCCTTATCAAACGCCATTTTAGAAAGCACTTTCCTCTCTGTCAATAATTATATTTATATCTTCAATAGGTAGCATCTCATAAGAACCATCTGTCATAAACATAGGTTTTATTCTACAAGTTCCTAAATCTGCTTGACACCATAATACAACCGATTTGAATTTACCTCTTCTATTCTTATAGATACTAATTTTTAGATTTGGTTTTGTAAATATTCCAGTAGCTAAAATCTTTTCAAGAGCAACAATATCATCCTCTTTTGTTGGTAATATTATCGCACCCATATCTATTTTATCTGCTATAGACTTCGCACCTCTAAGTAAGTTTTGATTTGCTTCTTTAGCTTCTTGCCAATCCCCATTTAACTGAGTTGCTGACATAATGAATATTCCTAATTCATTACATAAGTCTTTTAATCTAATAGAAATCATAAATAGAATATTATCTTCTCTCAATCTTACTCCACCAGTTCTCTTAGTTATCTCTTCTAATATCTTTAATGAAGTATGGATATAGTCATGAAATACATAAGTTACATTATTATCTCTAACATTTCTCTTAATAGTATTCTCTATATCTCTTAAAGAGAAGTCTGGAAGTTCTTCAATATACAATGGAGAGTTTTCTAATATTTCAATAGCCTTATCCACTCTAGCTTCTTCATCTCCACTATAAGTACCATTTAATATAGTATCTTCATTTACATTGGATAAGAAAGCCAACATCATTGTTTGTACTTCTTCTAACTCTTGTTCTGTAGTAATGTATAAAGTTGGTTCTGCTGCTCCATTTTTAATCCAACCTAATTGTTCATCATATATTTCATTACAAGAGATATTACAAGCATCTGCTATCATAGAACGAGATTTACCACAACCAGTTGGTGCTGAACGCAAGTAGAATTTCTTTAATCTTGCTCCTCTTGTAATCGTATTTATAAGAGGTCCATATAGTGGAACACCAACTTCTGGAGTTTCTTTAAGCCTTTCTTTTAATTCTTTAAGACCTAATCCAGCATGTTTTGCTTGACCTCCAGCATTGTCTACAAAAGTCATTTTGATTTGCTCGATTTTATCATCTATTATATCTGCTATTGATTCAAGAGAAGTGTTATCCAACCAATCTTCTTGAGTTTGCTTTTTCTTCATATCCATTATTTCATCTGGGTCATAAAGCCATTTAACATCTAATCCAAAATTATCATAGCTTCTTAGAAGAGTCATTTTCTTCATTCTGTTGTAGTAATAGTCAAACTTTTGTATATCAGCAATTTCATATACTTTTAATAAATACTCTTCACCTTTTCTAGCCTTATACTCTGCCATTCTTGAAGGTCTGTCGCTTAGATATTTTTCTATATCTTCAATTCCAATTTTATTTGCTCCAAGAGCCTTTAGATTATAAATAGTTCCAAATAAAGACTGATGAAATCTTTCTGTAAAATCTTCTTCATGGAAAAAGTATTTATCTGTTTGGTCTAATAAATGTGGAAATTTATATATACACCCTATTACTTGCATTATTGCCATTGTATCAACATATTTTGAAGCCATTAATTATTCCTCCTCTAAATCAAATAGTTTTATCTCTCTTGGTTTTCTTATAGGTGGTTTAATTTTAATTTCTCTTCCTTTTGAAACTAACTCTCCCACTTTTTTATCCTCATTTCTTTTTTGAGCCATATATAAATCATAATAGTATTTTCTTGCGTCTTCATACACATAAGGCACAATACCAATACCTCCATTGGCTTTTTCAATAGGATTTCTTCTAATTTCAAAGAAATAAATAAGTGATTTTAATATTCCCGAATAAGAGTAGTTATATTGTTCTCTCATTCTTTTTATTTGCTGTCTAATTCTAGCGTTAACAAATGTTTCATTAAACATTTTCATAATATACTCTTCAAGTTCTTTTAAGTCTTTTTCTTCTTGACTTTTATTAGCCTCGGCTTTATCAAAGCATTCTTTATGAGCATATCTATTTTTAACTTGAACAAACTCAACGTCTTCTCTATAGAATTGCTCTCCACAAAAAAGACACTTAACTTTAACTCTTCTAGCCATTTTTTCACTTCCTTTTCTATATGTTTATTATATCATATTTTTATCATAAAGTCAAATTTTCAAAAGGTAAAACAAAAGGACTGCGTTTCCGCAATCCTTTGTTTATTAAGCTAAATCTTTTAAATCGTAAACTATTAAGTCAATTACTTCAGCTTGGTCTCTTGAACAATCTCCAACCTTTCTGCCTTTTCCAAGATGTCTTTCAACTATTTCAACTATTCTTGGACCATAGAATGCTGGGTCTTTTTTCATGTAACCACTTGTTATTTCATTGAACTCAGCCATTACCATGTCATAATCAACAACAGTAGCTTTAGAAGAGTTTACATTGTTCTTAGCATCAGTAAAGTTTTCAGCACCATCTTCAGCCATTTGCTTATCAATAGCCTCTCCTATTGCATCAACTAAATTCTTATAAGAGAAGTCAATTACGTCTGGAGTATACTTAAATCTTGAACCAGCTACATATCTTGGAGTTCCTCTCATGAATAGCTTAGTTGCTAAACCATCTGGAGTCTCAACGCTTCTTGAATATCCAATTATATCACACATTCTTTGACATATTAGTCTTGCTTTGTTAGCAAGAGTAGGAACTATTTGGTTATATTCAACACCTTGTTCATTTGTAAATGTCTTATCTTGAGAGTGAGATATGATAACTAAACCGTAGTTTAATTGAACTATCAATCTTAAACATTCATCAAACTCTTTGCCAACCATTGTATAACCTTGTCCGAAAGGAATTTGTCCAACTGTGTCTACTCCTTTTTGATTACAGATGAACTTTTCACAATAGTCATAAGCTATATCCGCAGTATCAATTATAATAGTTTCAAACTTAGCTTGAACTGCTGGGTCTTTTAATTGTCTTAAAATCTTTTTAAATTCAGACCAAGAATTAATAGGCATAGCCATAGCACCTGGAATAGCATTCCAACCTTTTTCAAAACCTAATATTAAGTGATTTGGGAACTTAGTAGCAGTTGTAGTCTTACCTGATTTAGGTTCTCCATAAAACATCACAGAATAACCACGTAAATTCCTACTCACTTGATGGGGTTGTAAACTTAATAAATCTAACATATAAAAATCTCTCCTTTAATTTAACCTTATTTTTTTTTCTTACTTTCTATATTTATATTATATCATATTTTTTTTATTTTAGCAAATTTTCTGAATGATGAATTTTTCTATGACAGTTAGAACAGACTAACATACGCTTTTCATTTTCTCTTTCAAGAGTAGAAAGATTAAAGAAAAGGGACTTACGTCCCTTTGCTATTATTTCCTAGAAGTTAAATCCTCCATTCGCTGGAGCCATAGAAGTTGCTGTGAAAGCATTATTTCCTTTTGCTTTTTCTGCCTCTCTAGCTTCTTGAGCTTGAAGTAATTCAGCTTTGTAAACTTCTCTAGCAGCTATCGCATCTTTTAATTCTTGAGCAGTTATTGTTGATTCATCATCAAATTCATAAGGAGTTACTGCCATACCAGTTAATACCCAGTCTCTCTTATTTCTCTTAACTTCTTTTACTACTGGTTCACCAAACGCAGATTCTTCAGTTGTTTGAGTTATTATTGTTTCATTAACAACTTTTCCCCAAACTTTTGTGAATACTGGATTAGCAGGTGAAGCATCTATCTTATCTTCAAAATACTTAATTCCATTTGGATTTGTTACTGATAATTCTATTGGCAACATTCTTCCAGCAAAGTCAAAAGTACAACCTTTAACAACTAATTTATCTTGAGTTCCTCTTTCTTCATCACCTTCGAAGAATGAAGTTCCTGTGATTACCATATCACATTCAAATTTATTTCTAGCAACTTCGTCAGCATTTATAGAATTTACTATGTGGGCGAAACCACCAGTTAATCTTTTTGTTGAAACTAATGTCTTAGTACCATTTTCATCTCTATACCATTCATTTAATGAAATTGATGGGTCAAGTCTTACCATTGTAGCTTCTTCGCCAGGGTTGCCCATTATTGTTTTACCATGTTCAATGATGTTCTTTAGAACTCCATAAGTCTTGTTTTCATTTCCATTATTAAATCTTTCAGCCACATAAGGGAACTCAACTGTTACAATATTAAGTCCTTCATTATCAGTTGCTACATCTAATTTACCACCAATATAAGTTATACCTTTTTTAGATACTTTAACTTCTAATGTGCTTTCATATATTCTACCTTCTACGTGTGCTTTGTTGATTATTTTGTTCTTCATACTACATTTCTCCTTTTTCTTTAACAAATATTTTTTTTCTTTACATATTTATTATATCATATTTTTTTTATTTTGTCAAACATTTTTTTATTTGACATTTGGTGGCGAGAACTGGGATTGAACCAGTTTAATGTACCAACCTCACCATATAGAGAGGAGTTTTTATCATGGGAACTCCAAACCCAATGGCTAGAAAGTTTTTTTATAAGGAACTCTTAACCTTATATACATATTATATCATATTTTTTTTAATATGTCAAACTATTCAAGAGAAGCAACATCAATTTGCTTTCCTAAGTCAGTTAATGAATAAATAATTGGGTCTTGACCTACTTTTTCACAATAGCCATCCGCAACCAGCTTTCTTATCGCACCAGATACTTGTCTTGAAGTGATAAAGGCATATTCTGCTATTTGTTTTGCTGAGAACATATTCGCTCTTTCTTCATTGTTCTCTATCATAGCTTTTAGTATTAACTTACCATTATCAGTAAATTGCGGCTTATCAGCTTTCTTATCTTGAGTAGATTTAAAAGCATTGAAGTAAGCAATAGCTTCATCTAACTGACTTGTGCTTAATGTACCTTCTACAGTTCCTTTTTCTAAAAACGCTTCAACCATCATAACGAATAAATCTTTTTTGTTCATAATATCTATCTCCTTTAATTATCTTTATTTATCTTACATATTTATTATATCATAATTTTTAATAATTATCAAATATTATCTTAATACGCAAACCTCAAAAGCATTTGGTTTAGCAATATCACAGCTCATGAACTTCTTTGCTGGTTTCATGCCCGTAACTTTTAATTCAGTCATTCTTACGGCTTTTGTCATTGTGAATTTTACAGGCTCATAAATCCAACCATAATTAATATCCTCTTTCTCTACTGCTACTATCATTGTTTGGTCTAACTTCTTTAACTCTTCAATAAGCTCCATGACTGTCATAACCATACCTCCTTTGATTTCCTTTACTATATAAATATTATATCATAATTTTTATTAAAA
>JAGAKD010000019.1 GCA_017625815.1 Lachnospiraceae bacterium
GGAACCTAACAGTAATTACATCTCTGGCAAGGGATATTAGTTCCTCTGATAAGGACAATATGGAGTTGTAATTATCTGTGGTCACATGATTTTCCTGCATAAATAGTTCTCCGATTTTTATATATAAGAAGTATATCATACTTTAAAATCTAATCATAGAAAAACAAAAAAAGAGCTTGCGTTATACAAGCTCTTTCATTATCTACATTACAACCTTCTCAAAATCAGATGCTGGATGCTTGCACCAAGGACATATAAAATCCTCTGGTAAGTCTTCACCCTCATACACGTATCCGCATATTTTACACTTCCACACAGTTTTTCCCTCTGGTGTAGCTCCTACTTTTTCCACCTGGGTTTTAATACTCTTATGATAGTATGCGTAGGTGGCTGAAGCTATGTCATTCAACACTTCTCCATCAACAACATCACATATAAACATAGTGTGACTTCCAAGGTCAACCATCTCATATACCTCCAATGAAATATATGAGTTCACACCCTCAGTTATATACATTATTCCATTTTTCGCACGCTTGCAGGAAGCAAGATTTTCTTTCATCCATTCTCCAGATGAAGGACTAAACTTATCTACATCTCTTCCTGATTGGAAACCAAAATGCTTAAACATATCAAAGCTTGCTGCCTCACTTATGGTTGACACATTAAGCGCCTTTGTCTTAACCACCATATCGTGAGTATAATTGTCCTTATTGATAGCAACCATAACTCTGTTTGGTGAAGATGTCACCTGTGTAGCTGTATTGATAATACAACCATTGTCTTTTTCTCCATCCTTAGCAGTACATACGAACAAACCGTAGCTAAGTTTCTCCATAACCTTATTATCCATAACTGTACCTCCTTTTTCTTAAAAGAATAAACCTTGTTCAATCATCCCATACATCTATCCCAAGGCTACATCCAATATCATCATTATAACAAATCCTATCGAAAAGCCTATTGTTCCTATATTGGAATGCTCTCCCTCTGCAGATTCCGGTATAAGTTCTTCTACTACTACATATATCATAGCACCTGCGGCAAAAGCAAGTAAATATGGCATAACACCGACAAAATAATGGGAAAGCCATATTGTAAGTAACGCTCCAAGGGGTTCTACAACACCTGACAAGGTTCCATACAAAAATGCCTTTTTCTTGCTAAGACCCGCTGCACAAACCGGCATAGATATAATGGCTCCCTCAGGGAAGTTCTGTATTGCAATACCTATGGTAAGAGCCATAGCACCCATAAATGTAATATTCGCTTCCCCCGAAAGCATACCTGCGAAGGTTACACCTACTGCCATACCTTCTGGGATGTTATGAAGCGCAACTGCAAGAATAAGCATGGTGGATTTTTGCAATTCTACCTTAGGACCTTCTGATGTCTCTTCATTCACATGAAGATGTGGTATCATTTTATCCAGTAAAAGCAAGAATAATACACCTAACATAAGTCCTACTGAAGCTGGTATAAAGGATAATTTTCCCATACCACTTTCCTCAGACATATCCATAGCCGGAATTAGTAAAGACCACACAGAAGCAGCAATCATTACTCCTCCTGCAAATCCCGATAAAACTTTTTGAACTTTATCCTTAAGCTGCCCTTTCATAAAGAAAACGCAAGCAGAACCTAGCATAGTTCCCAAAAACGGTATCCAGATAGCTACCAATGCTTCCTTCAAAAACAACGCCTCCTCTCAGCCTATAATCAAATAATTATATTATGCAATATTAATAGGTTTTTTATCACGTCATAAAAGCATATGCCTAAATGTAAACATATATAACCATATTTCAATGTAAATTTACACAATTCCTAAAAAGCTACCAACTATCTTCACAAGGAATGCAACTATCCAAGCAATTCCACACTGTAAAACAACAAGAGCTGTTGCCCATTTACCTCCCAACTCTCTCTTGACAGAAGATACTGCTGCCACACAAGGAGTGTATAAGAGTGAGAACACCAAAAATACCACAGCTGTGAGTGGAGAAAATAGACTAGTGAGCAATGCTGTTGTTCCACCCATAAGCACTGTTATGGTGCTTACTACGCTTTCCTTTGCAATAAAACCAGTGATGAGTGCTGTAGACACTCTCCAGTCGCCAAATCCAAGTGGTTTAAATATAGGTGCTATAAATCCACCTACCACAGCAAGAAGACTGTCCTTTGAGTCAGTCACCACATTCATATGTATATCAAAAGTCTGCAAGAACCATATAACAATGGTTGCTATAAATATAACTGTAAATGCTCTTGTAACAAAATCTTTAGCCTTGTCCCAAAGTAGCCTGATAACGTTTTTAACACCTGGCATACGATAATTTGGAAGCTCCATAACAAAAGGAACTGGCTCTCCCTTAAACTTAGTATTCTTCAAGATAAGTGCATATATTATTGCCACAAATATTCCCCAGAAATATAGCCCCGTCATAACAAGAGCTTTTTTACCTGGGAAAAATGCCGCAACAAAAAGGGCATATATAGGAAGCTTAGCCGAGCAGCTCATAAATGGAGTGAGCATAATAGTCATCTTTCTGTCTCGCTCTGATGGAAGGGTTCTAGTTGCCATAATAGCTGGCACAGAACAACCAAAGCCCATAAGCATTGGCACAAAGCTTCTTCCCGATAAACCAATCTTTCTAAGTAGCTTGTCCATAACAAAGGCAACTCTTGCCATATATCCACTGTCTTCTAGAATGGATAGGAATAAAAAGAGTAAAATTATAACCGGTATAAAGCCAAGAACACTTCCCACACCAGCACATATTCCATCCACCACAAGGGAATGCAAAACTTCATTTACTCCTGCATTTTTAAGCCCCACATCAATAAAACCAATAAGCTTATCTATACCACCTTGAAGCAAATCTGCAAAAAATATTCCTACTGTACCAAAGGTTAACCAAAAAACAAGGGCCATTATTCCTATAAATGCAGGTATGGCAGTATATTTACCAGTTAAGATTTTATCAATACGTCTGCTTCTTATATGCTCCTTGCTCTCCTTAGGTTTTACTACAGTAGCATCACATACCTTTTTTATAAAAGTAAATCTCATATGAGCAAGAGCCGCCATTCTATCCATATGACTCTCTCTCTCCATCTGAAGAATAATGTGCTCTAAGGTTTCCTTTTCATTATCATCTAGCTTAAGCTCTTCTAAAATAAGCTCATCACCCTCTACCAGCTTACTTGCTGCAAATCTAATTGGAATTTTGTATTTTTTTGCATGGTCCTCAATAAGATGCATAATTGAATGTAAACATCTATGGATAGCTCCACCATCGACACCATTTGCATCGCAAAAATCATTTCTTCCAGGTCTTTCTCTAAAGGTTGCTACATGCATGGCATGGTCAATAAGTTCTGCTATACCCTCATTTTTTGCCGCCGCAATAGGCACTACTGGTATTCCCAAAACATCTTCTAATTCGTTTACATTGATAGTTCCACCATTTTCCCTTACCTCATCCATCATATTAAGAGCAAGAACCATTGGTATATCAAGCTCAATAAGCTGCATGGTAAGATACATATTTCGCTCTATATTAGTGGCATCTACTATATTGATAATTCCTCTAGGTCTGTCCTTCAAAAAATACTCTCTAGTCACAATTTCCTCGTTAGTATATGGTGACATGGAATATATTCCTGGCAAATCCGTTATCAATGTATTAGGATATTTTTTTATCTGTCCATCTTTTCTATCTACAGTCACACCTGGGAAATTACCCACGTGCTGATTAGAACCTGTAAGCTGATTGAACAGGGTTGTCTTACCACAGTTCTGATTACCAGCAAGACCAAATGTTATAATCTCTCCGTCCTTCAGTTTATCTCCCTTTTGTTTTACGTGGTATACACCCATCTCACCTAAACCTGGATGTACCTTACTCTTCTTTTCATCAAGTAAAAATGCTTCTTCTGTAGCACATTCCTCTATAAGTTCAACCTCTATCTTCTCTCCATCCTCTAATCTAAGAGTGAGCTCATATCCCCAAATATTATATGCAATTGGATCACCCATAGGAGCAGCTTTTACAAAGGATATAGGTGTCCCTGGTATTAAGCCCATATCAAGAAAATGCTGTCTTAAAGCACCTTTTCCTCCTACAGATATAATTCTAGCTGATTGTTTTTCACTTAGCTCTGATAACTTCATCTTGTGTCCTTTCGCCAACTACATTGTAGTTAGTTTTCTATGTTGTCACTATATTACCATAGGTAACAAAGGTAGTATAGCATATTTTATGTCTTTTATATAAGCAAAAAATACATCAATTATATATTTCAAGCAAAAAAACAGACTATTACAATATTTGTAACAGTCTGCTTTATATATTTACATAAATTTAATTAAAATGACATCTTAACGTCCTGACGCTTTGCTTCCTCTGCCTCGAAGTATACCTTCTCTCTAGCACCCATATTGCCAGCTACGATACTGTTAGGGAATACTACAATCTTAGCATTGTAAGCACTTACATTTGCATTGTATAAACGTCTTGCAGCCTGAAGATGCTCTTCCACATCTGCGATTGCTCTCTGAAGCTCAGCAAAGTTGTTGCTTGACTTAAGTTCTGGATAGTTCTCTGCAAGAATATTAATCTGCTTTGCCATCTCATCCATCTGCTGATTTGCAGCGTTCTTCTCCTGCATTGTCATACCACTTCTAAGTCTTACAATCTCAGTTAACATCTTCTGTTCATGAGTCATATAACCCTTTACAGTATCAAGCATCTTAGTAAGAACATCATATCTCTTAGTAAGTGCTACATCGATACCTGACTCACCTTCCTGCACCTTAAGGTCTAATACCTTAATGCTGTTGCTTGTAGCTATGTACCATACTACAACTAATACTACTACAACTAAAATTCCAATTATGATTCCATCCATTTTTTCATCCTCCTATAATCTTTATTACTTTTATAAAAATGAATCCTTGTTACTCGGATAATTTCAACGCATTTATTGTATCACACATCTATATTATATTCCAGCCGGTCACATAAACAATACAGTTATAATTCGTTCATATAAGGCACGATATAATTGTATTATACTAACATATACC
>JAGAKD010000185.1 GCA_017625815.1 Lachnospiraceae bacterium
TCATCATACCCATTGACATAAGCACTGATGAAACAACCATATCCAAAATAATAAATGGTATGTATATCAAAAATCCTATTATGAATGCAGCTCTTAATTCACTGATAATGAATGCAGGTATAAGAACTGTTGTAGGAATTTCATCCAAAGTTTCAACTGTATCAATCTTAGCTATATCCATAAATAATCTAAGATCATCTTGTCTCACCTGATTAAACATAAACTCTCTAAGTGGTTCTATACAGTTATCTAATGCTTCCTCTTGGGATATTTCCTCAGCTGTAAGCGGATCTATGGCCTCTGTTTTTATCTGTGCAAATACAGGACTCATAATAAATAGGGTTAAAAATAAGGATAGCCCTATCAATACATTATTTGGTGGGGAGGACTGGGTACCTATTGCAGTTCTAACGAAGTGCAATACTACGATAATCCTCGTAAAAGAAGTCACCATAACTAATATCGATGGAGCCAAGGAAATCACTGTGATAACCAATAGTATCTGTAAAGTTCCTGAAAGAGTGGTTTCATCAGAATTAGAATTGACAGTAAGTCCAACAGACACACCATCATCATCAATTTGAGTTAACTCATCATCAATACCAATCTCTGGTTCAGTTCCCGGCTCAACATCCGTAGCATAGGAACTTCCACCAGCAGAAACAATAACAACTATAGTCATCACAATTAACAATATAAATTTGCGCAGTTTTTTGTATTTCATCTCACTACCTACTTTGTATCACTATTATCTTTTGAGTTTTTATTTTTAACTTGAGATAAAATATCTTTGAAATCAAATTTGTTAGATTCTAAAGTACTATCTGCTTTCAAATTATTTAACTCATCAGGGTTAAGTTTATCAATCAATGTAACTGTTTCTTTTGCAAGAGCTACAGCATAATAGCCCTCACCTATCTTGATTATTGCAATAACCTTATTGCCATCAATTCTAAAGGACTCTACTACCCTGATATTAGATTTGTTATTAAGTGCATTACCTTGGTACTTGGCTACAAATCTTGCAGCAAAATACGCCATAACAAGAACGAGCGCAAATACCAAAAGTAAGGTAAAAATACTAATTACTGACGGAGAAGAATTCCCCGGATTAACAGCAGCTAACATACTACTCTACTGCCTTTTTTACAGCCTCGATAACTCTGTCTGGCTGGAAAGGCTTAACGATAAAGTCTCTAGCTCCTGACTGAATTGATTCGATAACCATTGCCTGCTGACCCATAGCAGAACACATAACTACGCTTGCATTTGGATCAGATGCCTTAATCTTCTTAAGTGCCTGAATACCATCCATCTCTGGCATAGTAATATCCATAAGAACAAGGTCAGGCTTAGTCTCAGCATATTTTTCAACTGCCTTTAATCCATTCTCTGCCTCACCTGCGATATTGTAGCCATTCTTAACTAAAATATCCTTAATCATCATTCTCATAAACGCTGCATCGTCACAAATAAGTATACTTTTTGCCATAACTTATACTCCTTTTTTTTCTATATTTTTTCCTTGATAATTTCTGTAATTCTTATACCGAAGCTTTCTTCTATAACAACAACTTCGCCCTTAGCAACTAGCTTCTGATTAACCATAACATCAATTGGTTCACCAGCAAGCTTATCCAGCTCTATAATAGTTCCTGGTCCAAACTCTAAAATCTCCTTTATAGATTTTCTAGTTCTACCTAAAACAACTGATACCTCAAGAGGAACATCCATAATAAGTTCAATGTTTTCTTGCTGCATAGCTGGATTAATCATTGGATTGAAAGCCTGGAATTGTACATTCTGTACATTCACATCAGGCTGCATACCCATCATTGGCATACCCATCATCGGTTGTCCCATCATAGGCTGTCCCATCATAGGTTGACCCATCATTGGCATACCCATCATTGGTTGCTGATTCATAGCAGTTTGTTCCGGTGCCGGAGTAGCACTCTGTGGCGGTGCACTTGGTGTCGGCTGTGGTGCTGGCTGAGGTTCAGCAGCAGGTGCTGGTTTTTCCTCTTCAGCATTTCCACTAAAACGATTATAAAGCTCTTTGGCTAAATCAAGTGGATACAACTGCATTATTGTACTGTCCACTAAATCACCTATGGTCATCTTGAATGTAACTCTAACAAAGCTCTTACTCATAAAATCAGAAACCTTGCCAGATTCAACATCTCCTGCCATATCAAGCAAATCTGCTTCCGGTGGACTAATATCAATCTTACAATTAAGCATTGAAGACATTGATGTTGCTGATGACCCCATCATCTGATTCATAGCTTCACAGATAGCACTGAAATGCAATTCTGTGAGTTCAGGTGCTGGATTAAGTCCATCCCCTCCCATCATCAAATCTGTAATTATTTTTACATCGTCTTCTTTTAAAATTAAAACGTTATTACCATCAATACCTTCTTTATAGTAGATATTAATAAATACACATGGTTTGGCATAATCAGCTGTAAGCTTATCCCAATCGGATATCTCGACTACAGGTGTTGTAATAACAACCTTCTGATTAACCAAGGAATAAAGTGTGGTGGCTGCTGTTCCCATACATATGTTGGAAATCTCACCAATTGCATCTTTTTCCTCAGGAGAAAGTTCTATGGAGTCGCTAGAACTAGCTTGGTCTGATGTAAAACCATTAAGTAATGCATTAATCTCTTCCTGAGATAACATTCCATCCATATTCTTTATTCCTCCTCTCTATATATTTCTGTAACTTTAACTGCAAAATTATCGCTAAATGAACCAGGAAGTGCTTTAAACTTGACTATATTGCCAACATACACATCTAGTTCTTCTTCAACGCTCTTGTTGAGCTTTATAATATCACCAACCATAAGGTTAGCAAAATCCATTACTGTAATACTACTCTTTCCAAGCTCTGCGGAAATAGGTATAAGCGCTTTATTGATAGCTGTCTCAATAACTTCAGCATAGCTTTGCTCATCCTTTTCCTGCATAGTAGAGAACCAGTACTTAGTATTAAGCTTATCCATAACATCTTCTAAGGTGATATATGGCAAGCATATGTTCATAAGACCTTCTACACCACCAACGTTTATATTGATAGTTATAATAGCTATCATTTCTGTAGGCGATATAATCTGGGCAAACTGAGAATTAGTCTCGATACGTTCCAAATAAGGTTCTATCTCAACTACGTTTTCCCATGGCTCTCTGAGTAGTGATATTATTATACTAAACATTCTTTCAAGAATGGATAACTCTATTTCAGAAAAATCTCTAGTCTTGTCTAGAGGTTCTCCAACACCACCAAGCAATCTATCAATAATGGTGTATCCAACATTTGTAGCCATCTCTACGATAATATTTCCATTGAGAGGTGCCATATTGACAACTCCGAGAAGTACTGGATTAGATAAAGCATTGGAAAACTCTGAGTAGGTAACTGCCTCTGAGTTCATAACCTCTACCTGTACAGTTTTTCGTAAATAGGCTGGTAAATTACTACTTAGTAATCGACCAAAATGTTCGAATATAATTTCAAGAGTTCTAAGATGCTCCTTAGAAAACTTTGCAGGTCGTGAGAAATCGTACTCTTTAACCTTGGCACTCTTGGTATCTTCTATGTTATCTACATCTAATTCACCAGAGCTAAGCTGTTTCA
>JAGAKD010000186.1 GCA_017625815.1 Lachnospiraceae bacterium
CACGGGGCTTATAAGATATCGCAAGTATTCTCTAATAGATATTTCAAAATCTCTTAAACTAGACTAAAAAACTTTCTTATATGTTTATATCACCATCAGCATCTCAGACATATACCACGCGGTGTACTCATCGAAAGCACTGCGACAATGATATTGCAATAAAATCTCTTAAACGTCAGTGAAAAATTATCATACCTGTGTGCTATCCCAGTAGGGCATTCTCTATTTTACATATAATAAAAAATATGTAAAACGAGGTTGTTTGCATAATGAACACTTAGAACTTTTCTTCTAATGCTTTGACAAGTGAGTATATCATACTGTGCATTGGTGCTGCCATATTGCAGTTTGATGCCAAGTTAAGGAGTGCACCTGTCAATGTATCAATCTCAGTCTTTTGTTTTCTTTCGATATCCTGAAGTGTAGATGAGCGATGCTCATATGTAACAGGTATCATGTCATCGAAAAGTGCCTTTCTGTAATCATCTGCGTTATTCCAGTATGTAACTCCGCCAGCTCTATTCATAATGTCAAAGGTTTCTTCGATAAGTATATCCATAATTGAATGTGCATAATCTGAATCAGCCAACTCACCATATGACATTCCAAGTATTGCTCCTAATGGATTAAGAGTTGTGTTGTAAATAAGCTTTGCCCAAAGTGCTTTGCTTATCTCCTCATCAATCTCAGCTGGAAGTCCTGACTGATTAAGAGCATCAATAATAGGCTGTACTGGTTCATTGTCATATCCATAGATTGAACCTATCAACACAGGTGCCTGGTGTGCTGTTACTACACTTGCTCCGCCTGAGGTTTTCATAAAGCCAGTGATTACTCTACTGTGATATATCTCAAAATCTTCAAAGAATTCCATGAATGGTGCCTCATATCCCATGCCATTTTGCATAAAGATAATCTTGCAGCCTTCCTTCATACAGCCTGCATATTCAGCAAGTTTTTCACTCACCTCAGCGTTTGCAACTGTCTTAGTGGAAATGATTATAAAATCATATGCATCTTCTGGAAGTGCAGCATAGTCATCATATGTTCCAACTTGTCCAGCTGGTACTACTATATCCTTAAACCATTCTTTTCTGCTGATTCCATCTGCATCTATCGCTGCTTTGGTGTCACCCTTTGCAAAAAAGTCTACATCCATTCCAGCGTCCTTAAGTGACGCTCCCATACCAACACCTAGAGCTCCTGCACCTATAATTAATACCTTCATAAATAATCCCCCTTTTCTAAACCAAAAGGTTATTCCTTGTCATAACATAAAACCATAGCTGATATCTTCGGAGCTGTAAGCTTGAGTACATTATTCTTAACCTCATACTCTCTAACTCCCATATCATAGCCAGCTTCATCAGCTAGCATAATTCTCTTTAGACTTCCACCATCAAGTATACCAAGTCGTCTAACATGGAGAGCAAGCTCTCTATCTTCGTAATCATTATTGATAACAACGACTATAGCTTGCTTGTCTGTAAATCTACCATAACTAACTATCTTATATCCACCATGAAGGAACATTACAGAACCCTTCATAAGAGCCTCATGAGACTTGTGAAGCTTTATGATGTCCTTGTGGAATGCAATAAGCTCCATATCCTCTCTTCCCCATGGGTAAGTTCTTCTGTTATCAGGGTCAGTCCATCCACAAAGTCCTGCCTCATCACCATAGTAAATTGTTGGTGCACCAGGCCAAGTCATCTGGAAAACTACCGCAGCTCTGAAAACACCTTTGTTGATATTTTCATTGGCAGCCTCTGGTCCCATAGTGTGAATTCTACCTACACGTCGATTTGTTCTAGTTAAAAATCTTGAGTGGTCATGGTTAGACAACTCATTCATAGCTATCTCTAAAGAATTCTGATTAAATCTAGACATATGATGTCTAAGGGAACCTGTAAATGCATCTGGATTACCAAGTAAATCTCCTCTGAATTCATCACTGTGCTTTTCTACACCAGTAAGGAACCAGGTAATAGGCTCCATAAATGCATCGTAGTTCATAACTGTATCCCACTGGTCACCCATCAGCCAACTCTTAGCATCTCCGTAGTGCTCTGCCAAGATAATTGCATCTGGATTAGCAGCCTTAACTCTCTTACGAAAATCCTTCCAAAACTTATGGTTAAACTCCTCTGTATAGCCTAAATCTGCCGCCACATCAAGTCTCCAGCCATCACAGTTATATGGTGGTGAAACCCATTTTTCACCCACATGCATAATATACTCATATAACTTCTCAGATTCTTCATAATTCAACTTAGGTAATGTATCGTGTCCCCACCAGCCATTGTAGGTAGGGTTATAAGGCCATTTCCACTGGTCTTGGAATTTGAAAAAGCTTCTGTACGGACTATCATGATCGATAAACGCGCCCTTCTCGTAGCCTTCCTGATTCTCGTATATACATTCTCTGTCTAACCATTTGTTGAAGGAACCACAGTGGTTAAATACACCATCTAGGATAATCTTCATACCACGCTTGTGTACTTCTTCAACAAGCTTAGCAAAAAGTGCATTACTTGCTTCTAGATTAGCCTTGTCAGTAACTCTGGTTATATATCTGGTTGACTCCTTATTGGTTCTAGAGCCATCTCTTAAACATTCTCCCTCATCCTTAACTATAACTCCAAAGTGAGGGTCAATGTAATCGTAATCCTGAATATCATATTTGTGGTTTGATGGTGAAACGAATATAGGGTTCAGATAAATAACATCAACACCTAAATCCTGTAGGTAATCAAGCTTGTTCATAACACCCTGTAAATCTCCACCATAGAAGGAACGAACATCCATATTGTCTGGATACTTAAACCAATCTGTAACTCTTCTTGTTCCCTCGCCTATATAACAGTACTCATTGTCAAGTACATCGTTGCTCTCATCTCCGTTGCAAAATCTGTCAACAAATATCTGATAGAAAACTGCTCCTCTAGCCCACTCTGGAACCTTAAAGTCTGGGAATATCTGGAAATTGTAATCTGGGTTTAGGTGGTTCTGTGTACCCAGCTTATTGTAGTAACAAATAACATTACCTGCTACAACCTCATAGTAATAATCAATATTCTCATCCACAGATGGAATGGTAAATGTATAATAATCAAATAATGTATCAGAGCTATCAATCTTCATTCTCTCTCTGTTACCATCATATATCAAATAAACAGCATCTACATTTTCTATTGCTGTTCTAAATCTCAAGGTCACTGACTCTCCCTTTGAAATCTGCGCTGGACTTCTATAGTACTCTGTACCGTCAGCAAATAGAGCCCCAATGTTAAGAGCTGTTTTTGTATTAAATACATATTCAAATACTCTGTGTGCGTTACGCTTTCTATCTGACATTATGCCAGCCTCCTGCAACTATAAAAAATTACCTATATATTTTAATACAATATGAAGATTTTAACAATAAAAATTTGGGAAAATATATCCTGAAAAGGAGAAAAGGACAGTCACCGTTCGACTGCCCTTTTCGGAGAAGGTATTTTGTTACTTATGGGGTGTAGCAAAAAACTATAATAATGTATTGGGGGGGTTACGAGTATTATTATAACAAATAATTCTAAAAAGTCTGCCCAAACATTTGTGAGTTTTTTGTCAATTTTTGTGCATTTCGTTAACCATCAAGTTAAACAGTTACTTTACAGCCCTCTTTTTTGTATAGTTTGCACAATACATTTTGCGTTATATGGTAATCATATACAAAATAACCCTCAATTTTCCAATTAAAAAATTGAGGGTTTTGTTTAAAAAATTAATTTTTTTTGTATTGACACTATAATTTTGGTGTTTCTTCCTGGCTGTTATCTAAATTTACATCATCAGAATCCTCTTCGCCAATCTCTAATACTGGATCTTCTGAATTCTCAGTATTAGGTCTACCAAAAAGCTCTTCGAACTCATTTCTGTCAATACGCTCTTTCTCAAGGAGAAGATTTGCACACTTGTGTAATACTTCCATATTCTCAACAATAATCTTCTTGGCTTCCTCGTAGCACTCATTGATGATGTTTCTAACCTCTTCATCAATAAGTGTTGCCACCTGCTCGCCATAGCTTCTGGAATGTCCCAAATCACGACCAAGGAATACCTCTTCGTTAGTGTTAGTCTCATAGTTGATAAGACCAACCTTCTCTGACATACCAAACTTTACAACCATGGCCTGAGCCATAGATGTTGCCTGTTTAATATCCTGAGAAGCACCTGTTGTTATATCACCAAAGATAAGCTCCTCAGCAATTCTACCACCAAAGCTTACCATAATATCCTGAAGCATTTTCTTCTTAGTGAGGAATACGTTATCATTCTCAGGAAGTGGCATAGTATAACCACCTGCACCATGACCATTTGGTATAATTGATACAAGGTGTACTGGACCAACCTCACTTAAAAGATGGAACAATATAGCGTGACCAGACTCGTGGTATGCTGTAATACGTTTCTCCTTTTCAGGAACAAGACGACTCTTCTTCTCTCCACCAATGCCAATCTTGACAAAGCTCTTATCCACATCTTCCTTCTTGATAAACTTTCTATCCTTCTTAGCTGCACAGATAGCCGCCTCATTCATAAGGTTCTCAAGGTCTGCACCGGCAAATCCAGCAGTAGTTCTTGCAATCTCATGTAAATCCACATCATCTGATAATGGTTTATTTCTAACGTGAACCTTCAATATAGCCTCACGTCCCTTAACGTCTGGTCTACCTACTAATATCTTACGGTCAAAACGGCCTGGACGTAAAATAGCAGGATCAAGTATATCAACACGGTTAGTAGCCGCAAGGACTATAATACCCTCGTTAGTTCCAAATCCATCCATCTCAACCAACATCTGGTTAAGTGTCTGCTCTCTCTCATCGTGACCACCGCCAAGGCCAGAGCCTCTCTTACGTGCCACCGCATCAATCTCATCTATAAATACGATACAAGGTGAGTTTTTCTTTGCATCTTCAAATAAGTCTCTAACTCGTGACGCACCTACACCAACAAACATCTCAACAAAATCAGAAC
>JAGAKD010000187.1 GCA_017625815.1 Lachnospiraceae bacterium
GGCAGACGCAGTAAACAAAGCAGTTGATGAATGTATTGACGAAGGTATTCTAGCTGATTTCTTAAAGAAAAATAAGGCGGTGGTTAAAAATATGAGTATATATGAATATGATGAAGAACTACATATAAAGACCATGATGGATATTGGCAGGGAAGAAGGTAGAGAAGAAGGCAGAGAAGAAGGCAGAGAAGAAGGCAGGCAAGAAGGTAGACTTGAAGGAATTCGCGGAACAGTTGTTGCGCTTAAAAGTATGGGCTGTGATGATGAAACCATTATCCAAAAGTTAATTGACGTATATGACATTTCCACAGAAGTTGCCGAGGAGATTGTGAAAGGATAGCTCTCAAGATGTTATGCGCCACAAAGAAAAGAAGGTAGATGTTCGCTATGAACATTTACCTTCTTTTAGGTATACTACTTCAATGAAGCATATTGCCTCAACTTGCCATTCTTTTATTAATAGTCAATAGGAAATTCTATTTTAATATTTTCTACAACCTCCTCATGGGAATCGTCTCTTAACTGAACTTCAAAGCTAACATTATTCAATTCACTTATACCATATTCCGAGTCCTCACCAATATATCTGTGAAGTTCCATTTCAACCACATTCATAGCTCCTGGATTGATGGAATCTTTTGAAAAACCAGAATCACAAACCAAAACTCCGTTGATATAAACATTATCAATATAGACAATATAGTTATCATCAGATTTACTTTCCAACTCAAGCAAAAGCGAAATATTATCATGTTCATCTATAACTAACGCTTCCGACACAATTGATACACCATTTTGAGAATATAACACATCCTGTTTCAAATCCAATAATACACACTCATTCAAAGTACCATAAATTCCATTCTCTATAACTTCTTTATAAGTAGTAGTATTTTCTTCTATTGTTGATGATGTCCGAACATAATATGGCCAATATCTATCCACGTTATTATAGTCACCGTCAATCATCAATCCAAAGCCCAAAGATACTTCATAAATCTCAAAAATACCCTTACTCTGCATCTCGCTAATACTAAACTCCATCACATCTTCAGCTGTCTGACCCGGTGTAACAGTAACATCCATATAACCACTGGATATCATGCATCCATTGATACTAACAGATTCTTTACCTAAATATCCTGAACTTACAATATACGTGTCCTCACTATTATTTTCTATAGAAAAATGTAATTGTGCATAATAATCATCATATGTAATTCCAGTAACTTTAACAACAATTCCCTTTTCCTCTAGCAAAACAACCTCATCAACATTTACATCCACATTAAAGTCTGGCACATCGACAGTTCCTATGTCTGGTACTTCCGTTTCAATATCATCAACATTCATTCCTTCTTCAGAATATCCATCTCCTTCAGAAACATTTTCTGTTGTTTCATTATGCTGTGATCCATTATGGTCACAAGCAGCCATCGTACCAGCTAATACACACAATGTGACGATACTAAATATTTTTTTCATAACAATACCTCCTTGTTAACTCTTATATCATCTAAATCAACTCATATTATAGCAATAATTGCACTCTCGTACAATTATTCTTTAAAAAAAAACATACAATATTGCGTAGAGGTGCAATTATATGAAAAACGAAACAAGCATAGATAGAATAATACAAGTTAATGATATAAACATTGGAAACAACATCGCCCTATTACGCAAATCACTCAATATAAAGCAAACCGATATAGTTGCCAAGCTTCAGGTTATAGGAATAGATATTTCCATATACTCCTATAACCGAATCGAAAAAGGAACTCAAAATCCAACTGTTTCTTTTTTGCTTGCTTGTTGTGAAATCTTGGGGTGTGATATGAATAGAATTTTCAATATGCAATAATTTAAAACGATGTTAAAACTGCACACCAAGTGCTGGCAAGGACATATTTTATCCTATACTGATTAATTGTTTGTTCCTCGCAACAAACAATTAATAAAAATACTCTTCTATATGCTCATCAATTTCAAATCCTGCATTCTTCGCATTATGAATAACTTTATAACATGCTTCTCTATCATCTAATCCATTTCTGTAAAACTGTGCATTACATTCTTCGTCATCAAATTTAATTCCGTATGGATGCTTTGCCCATCTATCATCATCAATAAAAATAGTTGCCTGAATTGCCATAGTATTTCCTCCTTAATTTCTTTATTTTACTTACCGTGTTTCACATAAAAATCAATCATTATCTTTTCTATAACACCAAAATCAAATATTGCTACAGAACGATAATTGTTTTTTGACATTCTTCTACCAATACTTCTTCCTTCATCAGTCAATGCCCAATCACCAAATTTATCCTTGAGAACCAATCCCGTATTTTCCCATATACTATAAACCCACGATGCACTTTTGCCTACTTTATTTCCAACGAAACGTGCCGACATTCTGTTCATAACTATCCCTCCACTGATATTTTCTAACATCATTGTATCATAACCTAAACAAATGTCACTTCACAATATGTGAAACATAATATAGTTACAACGAAACAATACTTCTTACAAAATCCTTTGCATACTTATTTCCCATTTCAAGACATGACTTTAGCATCTCAATTCCTATTGTTTTATTCAACTCATCATTAAAATTATTATCAACAAAACCTATTATATATCTTATCGCTATATAATAATCTGCCAAATCACCATATGCATCGGATAACTTCAAAAATCGTATCTGTTCTAACAAAACTTCACTTAAATCATGTATGAATTTTTGCATATTGTCATTATTATTAGACAAATTGTTAAGCATATATTTCTTTGCAAAATTCTCTGTCAATCCTTCTCCATTGTAAATAGCTTTAATCGCATCAACATAATGTTCAGGCAACTGAAAAGAACCTTTTATAAATATCAGGAAAATACTATTTACTATTGCTTCTATATTATTAAATTCCATATATGATTTTTCATATTCCTTTAATGCTAAATCCACCATTTCTTCTATTTCTATCGCTTGAGGATTTTTAATGCAACTCTTTATATTAATCGTGCATTCATAACCCTTTTTAAAATGTTTATCCTCTCTCGCGTGTTCGGTATATACAACCGGAAATATACAATCAAAAATCCCCATCATTTTGTCCCAAGATAAAGAAGATATGCGAAAATTAGCATTAGAAAAATCATCCATTATAATTCTATCTACTGGTAACCCATAATGTTCAGCAATCATCTGTATAATAGATATATCCGGGATTCTTTTCCCGCTCTCATACATAGATATGGCATTATGTTCCACATTAATTACATTCGCTAATTCAGCTTGGGTTTCTCCATATGCTTTTCTTATGTCTCGTATATTTTTTCCTATAGACATCCATTTCCCTCCTAAATCATTTGCATGCTGTTTTCTATCACTATAATTATCACGTGTAATATATATTAAGTTTATACTAATTACTTTTAGGTAAAAATCTATTTTTACTAATACTATTATCTTTCCACTCCGCCATCGGCGAGTAAAAGATGTGGTGCCCCTTGTGGGCGCCTGAACATCTTTTACTCCAAAACCTTAATCTTTCCGCCTCACTTTATCTTTTACTCCAAGGTCCTAATCTTTCTACCTCACTCCATCTCTTCTCCAAGGTACCCTTCACTCCCACAATGTTTCCCCTGTGGACTTTATGAATTTATAAGAGCTGGCGAGTGGGAAGGGGGATTTTTGTAATCTTGTTGAGGGTATATAGTTGTTCTTAAACTCGGCTAAACCCACAGCAACAAATTGACACGGATGTCAATTTAGGTGCAAGGGGACAAGGATGTCCCCTTTGCGCCGGTTGCGTAACCAACCTGTACCTCCAACCGAGTTATAGAACAACTTATGCCCGAAACATAAATTACAAAAATCCCCCTTCCCACTCCCAGCTCGCCAAAACAAAAAAATCCCACAGGCGAAACACCTGTGGGACACACATACATTTATTTAACTACAATATTCACTATCTTATTAGGAACATAAATCTCCTTAACAACAGTCTTACCATCTGTAGCATACTTAATCTTATCATCATTCTTAGCTATATCAAGAACAACATCCTTGTCAGCACCATTTGGAATAAGGATAGTAGAACGAAGCTTACCATTAACCTGAACACCAATCTCAATAGTATCATTAACAGTCTTAGCCTCATCATACTCAGGCCATGAAGCGAGCGATGCATAACCTTCTCCACCGATAGTCTCCCACATCTCCTCACATACATGTGGGGCAAATGGACAAAGGAGTCTGATGATAATAGAAACACTATCCTTATCAAGCTTACCAACTGCATAAATATCATTGATAAGTGCCATAAGACTAGCAATAGCAGTATTAAACTTCATCTCTTCAATGTCATTAGTAACCTTCTTAATAGTCTGGTGAAGCTTAGTTTCAAGCTCCTTTCCTATAGGCTCATCTGAAATCATATCAGTAAGAGCTGCAACTCTCTCAAGGAATCTCTTACAACCCTTAGTAGAGCTGTCATTCCAAGGAGCTGCTGCACCGTAATCACCCATAAAGAGCACGTAGGTTCTAAGAGTATCAGCACCATAGATATCTACTATATCAAGAGGATCAATAACATTACCTTTAGACTTACTCATCTTGTCACCATCTGGTCCAAGGATAAGACCCTGAGCAGAACGTTTTGCATATGGCTCTGGTGTATTAACTGCACCAAGGTCATACAAGAACTGATGCCAGAATCTTGAGTAAATCATATGTCTTGTAACGTGCTCCATACCACCGTTGTACCAATCAACCGGCATCCAATAGTTGAGCTTGTCCATATCAGCAAGACACTCTGTATTCTTAGGATCAATATATCTTAAATAATACCATGATGAACCTGCCCACTGTGGCATAGTATCTGTCTCACGCTTAGCATCCTTACCACACTTTGGACACTTGCAATTAACATACTCATCAATACGAGCAAGAGGTGACTCACCACCCTGACCTGGCTCGAAATTTTCCATATTAGGAAGTCTAAGAGGAAGCTCCTCATAAGGAACTGCAACATCACCACAGTACTCACAATGAACTATAGGAATTGGCTCGCCCCAGTATCTCTGACGGTTAAATGCCCAGTCCTTCATCTTAAACTGAACACCGCCCTTACCGATGCCCATTTTCTCAACTTCTTCGATAGCTCTAGCAATAGATTCCTTCTTGTTATTGAAGCCATTAAGGAAACCTGAGTTAACCATCTCACCATCACCAGTATATGCTTCAACAGAAATATCTCCACCCTTAATAACTTCGATAATATCAACACCAAAAGCCTTGGCAAAATCGTAGTCTCTCTGGTCGTGAGCCGGAACTGCCATAATAGCACCTGTACCATAGCCCATCATAACGTAATCAGCGATAAATACTGGTATCTTCTTGCCATTAAGAGGATTGATAGCCTCTATGCCCTCAAGCTTAACACCTGTCTTATCCTTTACAAGCTGAGTTCTCTCAAACTCAGTCTTCTTGTTACACTCTTCTCTATATGCAACAACTGCCTCCATATTAGCAATCTTATCTGCATACTTATCTATAAGTGGATGCTCTGGAGCAATAACCATAAAGGTTACACCAAAGAGTGTATCTGGTCTTGTAGTATATATCTGAAGCTTATCTTCAATACCATCAATATCAAAATCAACAAAAGCACCTGTTGACTTACCAATCCAGTTAACCTGCTGTTGCTTAATGTTTTCAGGATAGTCAACTGTATCAAGACCCTTTAATAACTTATCAGCATACTGAGTTATTCTTAAGTACCATACATCCTTAGACTTCTGAACTACATCACTCTTACAAATATCACATTTACCACCCTGGCTATCCTCATTTGAGAGAACGACCTTACATGATGGACAATAGTTTACAAATGCTCTATCTCTATATACAAGGCCCTTATCAAACATTTTAAGGAATATCCACTGTGTCCACTTATAAAAGCCTTCCTCAGTAGTATCCACTACTCTATCCCAATCAAAAGAAAATCCAACCTTTTTTAACTGCTCTGAGAACTTCGCAATGTTTATATCTGTTATTTCTCTTGGATGTGTATTAGTCTTAATAGCATAGTTCTCTGTAGGAAGACCATAGGCATCAAAACCAATAGGGAAAAGCACATTGTATCCCTGCATACGACGCTTTCTAGATATTACCTCAAGTCCAGAATATGCCTTAATATGTCCAACGTGCATACCAGCACCTGATGGATAAGGGAACTCTACCAAGCCATAGAATTTTGGCTTGTTTGAACCGTCCTCGGCATTAAATATCTTGTCTTCATACCATTTAGCCTGCCACTTAGGCTCTATTTTCTTAAACTCATGTTTCATTTTTATCTCTCCTAAATAAACTTATTCAACTCATTATTATAGGTATAACCTATCTTGTCAAGTTTTTCCTCTATGAAACTTTTATCTACTTGAAACTGACTACAGAAGTCATCTAAGTTAATCCCTTCATCTCTAAGTCTTGTATTCGTAAAGGACAATAACATCATAGGGTCACTTGGTAAATTCTCAATTGCCATTATAACACCTCACCAGTTATAAGCCATGGTGATGGCTGTGTAACAAATACACTATTCTTGTCTGTCTTAGAAACAGTTATCTGTGTTACTTCCATGTTGCTAATGTTATATTTGTCAAAAAGAGGTTTAATCTTAGATAAGATATCAAGCTCAAGAGTATATATAACAAACTGCATCTTAGGATTCTTCTTCAAAAGTCTCTCTATATCTTCCTCAAGATGCTTATTAGCAACTATAAATGAAAGTCTAGGCACAGGAATCTTGTCCATAGATTCTGGGCTAAGGTCTGGAACAATCATAACGTTATGCACACCAAACTGCTTAACATTATCTTCCATAGTTTCCTTTGCTCCCTTATCATTCTCAACACAGATGATAGTTCCATCACCTGCCACGAATGCAGCCTCTATAGCTATACTCTCCGCATCTACAAGGCAGATAGTATCCTGTGAATCTACATCAAGCATACTCATAATAACAGCTCTTATCTCGTGACCAACATACTTGATAGGTCCCTTTGAAAACATTTCGTTCTTCATACCAATACGATATGACTCTCTTGTATTTTCATTGAGGATAAATATAACTGTAGGCTCAGTAATCTTCTTGTGAATTACTTCTTTTATCTTAACCTTTTTAATCTGTCCCTCTTCTTTGATGCCAGCACCGTACCACATGTCGTACTCACCGAAGCCAGCCTCCCAGAAGTCATAGAACAAATCTTCATGTAGCTCATCTGCAAAAATGAGAACTCTTTTACGTGTCTCCACAAAAGGGATAACATTTTTAAGCTTACCACAAATATCCATAAGCTTAATCTTCTCAGGACTTACTCCCATCTCCTTTGCAAAATAACCCATCCATTCTAAAATATCACTTGTTGCATAACATCCTTTAGCCATATTTCTCCTCCTTTTGTTCTAGTTATCTGAGGTATTATCCGGAGCTGTGTCTGCGGACATTAACTCTTCAAATTCTTCCTCTGCATCTGGACTCATTACGTCACCGCCATCTTCAAGCATAGCCTCTCCAGATTCTTTTACCTCTTTAAATCGCTCAACTAAACGCTTCCATAAAGATTTTTTCTTTTTTCTCTGCTTTATAGTTCTACGACCAAAATCATGTTTCTTTCTATATATAGGCTCTCCAGTTTCCTCGTCGAAGCCTTTTAGTCTGAAATAGTCCTCCGTCTTGCTAGACAGATTTTTCTCCCTAAGACCATCTCTAAGCTGTACTGCAATAAACGCGTATAAACAAGCAAATACCGGAACTCCAAGTATCATACCTGCAACACCAAATAAATCTCCACCTACTAATATTGCCACAAGCACCCACATGCCTGAAAGACCAGTTGAATCTCCAAGAATAAGTGGTCCAAGGATATTTCCATCAAACTGCTGTAGCAAGAACACAAATATAATAAATACAACAAACATAAGTGGATCATCCATAAGTGCAAGTAATGAACCAGGTATAGCTCCAATAAATGGTCCGAAGAAAGGAATAACATTAGTTACACCTACAATAACACTTATAAGAACCGAATATTCCATACCTACAGCTGCAGTAAATGCGTAACACATTAAACCAATAATTATTGAATCAAGAATCTTTCCGTTGATAAAACCTCCAAAAACTGAATTAGCATAAGAAAGTCCCTCTAAAATCTTGTTACCAGTTTTTCTTGAACAAGTACAATATACAATTTTCTTTCCCTGAGCAATAAGTACATCCTTTGCCGCAAGAAGATATAATGCAAATATGATACCAACAAGGAAATTAAATACTGCCTTAACACCTACAACCAATCCACTTGACACCTTAACAACAATATCATCTATGTTTGGCATTATAATATTTTCAAACCAAGTTAATACATTATCCTCAACGTAAGTTATAGCTTCCATAACTGGTTTTTCAAATTTGCTATTTTCCTTAAAGAAATTATCCAACCAATTTTCTGCTGACTTAAGATATCCCGGTGCCTTCTCAACTAAATCAGTCAAACTATCATATATATGTGGAATAACTATTCTAAGAAAACCACCAATCAATACTACAAAAAAAACAAATGTTAGTACTAGTGCTGGAATTTTTGACTGGCGAAATCCTGTATCATAATCTGTCTTCTTAAAAACTTTACTTGATAAATAGGCTATTCCTCTTCTGAAATACACCATTATAGGATTAAGTAAAAATGCAATCACTAATCCGATAATAAATGGTGATAATGCTGAACCTAGCTTACTCAGGAAAGCAAATATAGCTGATTTCTCTTCTACTATATCAGCAAACAAAATACATACACACACTGATATGGTAAGCACTACGCCTAATTTGACTATATTCTTGTCCCATTTTTGTCCCATAAAAACACCTCGCTATTTTTTTGTGCCCCCCATTTATTTACATACATCAGTAATTATACCATTTCACTTTTCATACAACAAGTAATATTATCTATTTTTCCCTTTTTTATAGAAAATCTCACCACTTACTCATTAAGTTAGTTGACACGCCAACGATTATAGACTAAAATGTAACTATATGTCATAAATAGGACATATTTCACTTTTTTCTACGCAACAGGAGAATTTCAATGTACAGAAACATAATCAATGAGCTAGCAGTATGGTACGAAGAACCACGAAAGAGAATCCTTTATATCAAAGGTGCCTTAGGCGTTGGTAAAACTTGGACAGTGACTGATTTTGCTACAGGATTTTTTGATGGATACAAAATAATAGATTTATCTAGTGATGAGGCCTTCATTAGTATACTCTACAACACATCAGATATAGCAGCGTCCATTGAGGCTTTAGATGCTTTATTAGCTGAACAATTTGGAGAAGTTGACTACACCAAAAATATGCTTATTTTTGATGAGGTTCAAAACATCCCTGACATTGATAGATTTTTCTATGAGTACGGAAAAAAGCACAGAGATTATGTTATTTGTCTTATTGCATCATCTATGAGAATTACTGAATTCGAATATCATCACAAAGACGTTTTCAATATCATTAGAATGCGTCCTATGACTTTCGATGAATTCCTTATTGCTAACAAAGCTAATTCTCTTATTGCAGCTATTGAAAATGCAACTAACAACCCTCTCAATCCTGTTGAGGAAACTATGGCAAAGAATATGCTACGTGACTATATGATAGTTGGTGGTATGCCAGGTGTTGTTTATAATTACATAAAAAACAAAAATCTCGAAGTTGTTCGTAATATGCAATTAGAGCTTATTAACAACTATCAAAAGCTTATTAAGGCTTCTTTTTCAGCTGCTATGTCTCAAAGATGTCGCCGCATATTGAGAAGCATTCCATTCCAGTTAGCCCACGACAACAAAAAATTTATGTATAGATTTGTTGAGGACAACGCAAGAAGTAGAGAATATTCTGAAGCAACTCAGAATCTTTGCGACCTAGGACTTTCTAGAAAGCTTCCTAGACTTAGTCGTTGTATTCCACCTCTTGAAAGTCATGTAGACCACAAATCTTTCGAATTATTTATGTTAGATCATGGATTACTCCGCGCCCAGTTCAATCTTCCTGCTGATGAAACACTCACACTTGAGGAAATTTTCACAGAAGAAAATGGTGCGGTAGCTGAACAATATATTTTCCAGGAGCTTAGTAGCAAGGTTGGTTTCTTATACTACTGGATATCAAAGGCAACAGCAAGGGTACCTTTTGTATACGAAGGCGAAGAAGCAGCTATACCTGTAGACGTTCGTTTTACTGCTAACAAAAAAGCTCAAAACATTAAGACATTCAAAGCACAAAATAAAAATACAGATATCTCAGTAAAGATATCCCTAGACCCTGTTTCATTCGAAGCAGGCGTGCTCACTATCCCAGCCTATGGTCTGTGGAATATGTAATTCATAAACCTTATTCAGCAAGGGTATGAGTAATATATATTTATAATGCAGTGCAGAATTAATCGGGCATTTAATTGTGATTTTAAGCAGTTTTATAGAAATATCATCATTTTTGTATTTACGATGAAAAACACCCCTAAGATAGCTGTCTGAGCAACTGCTAGAATGTGTGAACTGATATGGGTAGTAAATTAAGTACGTTAAGAAATTTTTGAAATATCTATTA
>JAGAKD010000188.1 GCA_017625815.1 Lachnospiraceae bacterium
CGGGGCGTTATCGCAAGTATATCTCTAATGATATTTCAGTAAAATCTCTTAAAAATCGACTAAAAAACTTCCTTATATGATTTTATATCCCATTCAGCATCGAGTTTGTACCTAGCGGTGTTAATCATACATCGAAAGTGCAAGGCAATAGATATTACTAAAATTTCTTAAACAGTCACAAATAAGTACCCAGGGTGGGAGCCCTAAGCCCTTTGGACAGTGGGTGTTGGGTTTATTCTACTGTAACTGATTTTGCAAGGTTTCTTGGTTTGTCTACATCGAGACCTTTTGCCTCTGATGTATAGTATGCAATAAGCTGAAGAATTACAGCTGTAGCAAATGCAGTAAATTCTTTGTCAAGCTTAGGAATACGAATATGCTTGTCGCAGATTGCAGTATCTGTAACCTCATCGTCCATACTTACAAGAACTACGTATGCACCTCTTGCCTTTACCTCTCTGATGTTAGAGATAACCTTTGCATATACATCCTCCTGAGTTGCAAGAGCAATAACTGGTACATTTTCTGTGATAAGTGCAATAGTACCATGCTTAAGCTCTCCTGCTGCATATGCCTCAGCGTGAATGTAAGAAATCTCCTTAAGCTTAAGTGATGCCTCAAGACTCATAGTATAGTCTAAACCTCTACCAATGTAGAAAGCATCTGGTGAAAGCTTAATATGATTTGCGATTCTCTTAATATTGTTAGCATTCTTTAAAGTTTCTTCGATAACATTTGGTGTATTGAGAAGCTTAGTCATAAACTGTTTTGCATAAGCTTCATCAATTAAGCCTTTCACAAGGCCCATACGACATGCAATAAGATACATAGCTGATACCTGAACAGTATATGCCTTTGTACTTGCAACAGCTATTTCTGGACCTGCATGAGTATATAATACATAATCACTCTCACGAGCAATTGTTGAACCCTTAACGTTAACTATAGAAATAACCTTTGAACCCTTGCTCTTTGCAAGCTTAAGAGCCTCTAATGTATCGATAGTCTCACCTGACTGAGATAACACAATAGTTAAATCTTTCTCGTTAATAATAGGATTTCTATATCTAAATTCTGATGCTATCTCCACCTGTACTGGAATTCTAAGCTTATCTTCTATAATGTGGCGTCCAACCATACCTGCATGCATTGCAGTACCACAAGCAACTATAACAACTCTTTCACAGTTTTCAAACACAGCATCATCTATACCATCTGTTGTAAAATCAGGCAATCCCTGACTCACTCTAGGTGCTACAGTATTTCTAATAGCATCTGGCTGCTCATAGATTTCCTTAAGCATAAAGAATGGAAATCCACCCTTCTGGGCACTCTTAACATCCCAGTTTACAGAAAGCATCTGAGGCTCAACCTTTTCTCCCTTAAGAGTTCTTATATCAATACCCTCAGAAGAAAGAGTAAGTATATGATATTCTGGCACTACAAAATACTCTCTTGAAAACTCTACAAGTGCAGTAAGATCTGAAGCAATAATAGAACCCTTATCACAAGAAGTTGCAACCATTGGGCTAACATTTCTTATTGCAAAAATCTTTCCTGGTATATCTTTAAACATTATACAAAGAGCAAATGCACCAGAAAGAATCTTAACAGTCTTCTTTATGGCGGCTACTGGGTCACCATCATAAAATGTATCCAAAAGTGCTGCCACAACCTCAGAATCTGTTTCTGAAATTATCTTATTCTGAAGACCGTATTCAACAACAATTTCTCTATAATTTTCGATAATACCGTTGTGAATAAGTACTACGTTACCTGACTTGTGAGGATGTGCATTTACATCAGTAACTCCACCATGTGTAGCCCATCTAGTATGACCTATACCACAAGTAGCATCATTATCATCTGAAGCACAAAGTTTCTTAAGTTCTGCAACCTTACCAGTTCTTTTCTTTAATGAAATCTTTCCATCATTTAAAAGAGCCACACCTGCACTATCATATCCTCTATACTCAAGAAGCTCTAAACCATCTAAAATTATATCCTTTGCTGGCATATTACCAGTAAAACCAATTATTCCACACA
>JAGAKD010000189.1 GCA_017625815.1 Lachnospiraceae bacterium
ATGAGGGAACTATCTCAAGTGTAGCGGTTGCAGACGGTGACACTGTCGAGAGCGGCGATTTGATATGTACTATTGAGACAAACGAGGGAAGTGCAATGTTGGCTGAGATGCGTAATAATATGGACTCTTTTAAGGCCAGTCACACAGGTGCTATGGCAAGTTACGATGAACAAATCAAACAGCTTGAAGCTGAAATGGCTCTTGCATATGAGGCGGCCAATGCTCCGGTAGAAACTCCAACAGCTACAGATTCAGATGCCGCAGAGGTAGAAGAGACTGAGCCATATCTTTACGAACAGTTATCTTGTCAATTGGAGAAGCTTAAACTAAACAAGCAGATAGAGGAATACAATTATACTTACCAGCTTGGAATAATGGAAGAAAACTATAATGAGGTAAGTGCTAACAATGATGGAAATGGATATATAAGTATTTATGCAACTCAGTCGGGAGAAATTAGTGCTTTAAACCTTCGAGTTGGTAAAAATATATCTGTGAACGATAGAATATATAATGTAAAAACACCATCAGAAAAGGTGGTGCAAATTACGAGTGAAGAACCTTTAATGATTAATCAGAAGGTAGCTTTTTATAACGGAGATAAGAATTATACAGGTACTATAATAGGTTTAGGTTCAGGCTCAGAAGATTTTTATTTCACCAATATTGACAATAAGATTTATATAACAAATAATGGTCAACCATCCTTAATGCACACCTACTATGTTAAAGTTAATGATGAGGCATACTATGATGTCTCAAAGGATTGCAGTGCCTATGCATTGACTAATAATGTAGAAAATGCAGTGGTTTTATACAAGGGACAAATCTTTGCAGAGGAAATGATTGAAACAACAGTCTATTATGTGTGGAAGATTAGAGATGGAGAGCTGTATAAGGAGTATGTGCAGGTGATTCCAGCAGGAAATACAGGTGGATTATGCGTTATTAGTGGAATTTCTGAAGGGGATATAATTGCAGTGGAGAAAAACCAGGAAGTGAAGGAGTAGCTTATGTTTGGTATGATTACAAAGAAAATTAAAAATAAAATGTGGCTTACCATATGTTTGGTTTTAGGTATGTCCTTCCTTGTTGCAGTGTTTGGTTGTCAGCCTATGTTCAAAATGGGCTCCCTCAATATGCTGATAAACAATAGCTTTGTACAGGAGATAGAGGACACAAATCAATATCCTGTAGTAATGGGAAGATCTGGAAGCCAAAACCTATCTGATGTAGATGGTATTGATTCGGTTCAAAATAATGTTACTAGCTATCAAGAGGTTTGGGAGAAATATCTTTCAGATATAGATGTTTTAGCTACACAAACTATATATCAGTTTAAGGAAGAATCCTGTCAAGGATATTATGGTAGTAAGGGCAACTATGTAAATGTGAGTTATATGCCCGAAATTGAGAATCACATAGAGATACTTAAGGGGGAAAACTTTGAGGAATACGTAGGAGATGGTGAGTATTATCCTTGTTTGATTTCTGAAGCTGTAATGGATGAATATAATTTGTCTTACGGCGAGGTATTAAAATTTGTTAATTGGACTAGTGAAAGTGGAGAAAATCTACAGCTTGTTGTTTGCGGTATTTTTAAAGAAGCAGATAGGACAGACTTATTTTGGTATGTTGAGCCTACGGAACTTTCATCAAACATATTTGTAAGCAAGGAAAGTTTTGATGAAATAATGAAGCAATATCCTCAAAGCTCCATAAGCTATAAGCACTATTCCTTGTTTGATTATCAAGACATAAATAGCAGCAATATAGAAGATGTAAAATATTACATAGAAGAGTTTAAAAAAGCGGATGCAAATTTTATGTTCACATTTGGTGAAATGATTGCAGATTATGATGCTGAAAAGAAAACTGTAAATGTAATACTCTGGGTGTTAGAACTTCCAATTTTAGGAATGGTAATTGCTTTCATATATATGGTTTCCAAGCAGATAGTGGAAACAGAAAAAAATGAAATAGCAATGTTGAAGAGTAGAGGCCTTAGCAGAAAACAGGTTGTGGCAATGTATAGCTTGCAGTCAAGCATACTTGCAGGTTTTGGACTTGTTATTGGTCTACCTCTTGGATATTTATTGTGCAAGCTGGCAGCTGGCACTACGGATTTCCTAACCTTTTCTTGGGAGAATATGTGGGTATACAAATTTGTGCCAGAAATGATTTTGTATGGTATCTTAGCCGGATTTATAGGCATAGTGTTTATGCTGGTACCAATAATAGCCTCAACTAATATATCAATTGTGGAGTACAAATCTAGTAAGTCTATTGCAAAAAAAGCAGGATGGGAAAAATATTTTCTTGATATTGTACTTTTAGCCGTGTCTTTGTACCTTTTGTATAATTATAATCAGAATAGCGACACCTTAAGACAGAAGGCTATGGAAGGGAATAAAATGGATCCTATGATATTTTTGGATTCACTATTGTTTATTGTAGCCTTAGGTCTAGTTACCTTAAGACTTACTCATTATCTTGTTAAGTTGGTCTATCTCATAGGTAAAAAGAAATGGTCTCCAGCCATATATGCATCATTTTTACAAATTAATAGAAATTCTACTAAGCAGGGATTTATATCAGTATTTATTATTTTAACTGTTGCCCTAGGACTTTTTAATGCAAATACAGCTAGAACTATCAACAGAAATAACGAAGACAGAATAGTTTATGAAAACGGAACAGATGTTGTTTTGCAGGAGCAGTGGGAAATAGACCTACACTATTTGCCTTCTAGAGAGATAGAATATGATTTTGTAGAACCGGATTATGCAAAATATAATAGCCTTGTTAATGACGGAGTATGTGAGAGTTTGACAAGAGTTATATACGATGAAGCTACTGATGTCACAACAGGTGTGAGAACGGTTCAGGATTGTAAACTTATGGGTATAAATACCAAGGAATTTGGTGAGACGGCTATACTCAAAGAGGAGTTGAATGGCGACGAACATTGGTACAATTATCTAAACGCTCTGGCTGTGAAGAAAAACGGAGTGATTATATCAAGAAATCTAGCCACAGAGCTTGAGGTGAAAGAAGGAGATTTGCTTCGTTGTACAAGAATGGGGGCTATACCAAGCAAGGCTAGTGTGGTAAGAGGTACCCTTGGAGGAGAGATAGTTGCCATTGTGGATAATTGGCCTGGATATGATAGATATTATTATGAAGAGGGAGAATTAAAAGAAAATTACCTTGTTGTTGCCAACTATGCAAGCGTTATTAATGCTTTCAAGATATCGCCTTATCAGGTGTGGATGAAGCTTGGGGAAGATGGCACATACGAGGATGTGGAAGCCTTCATTAATGAAAAAGGAGTAGTGCTTCAGGATAGTGGCATAGTTGATGAACAGATATCACGTATGAAGAGTTCTCCGATTATTCAGATAACAAATGGTATGTTTACATTGAGCTTTATTATAGCCCTTATACTTTGTGCTATAGGATTCCTTATTTATTGGATATCCTCCATCAAACAAAGAGAGCTTTTGTTTGGTGTGTATCGAGCCATGGGTATGTCGGTAAAAGAGATTAATCGTATGCTTATGAATGAACACATATTTAGCACCTTCTTTTCTGTTCTTGCTGGAGGTGTAGTTGGAATGGTATCTACCCTTCTTTTTGTGAAAATATTTGGAATAGTATATCTTCCAGAAAAACATAATTTAGATATTTATATTTACTTTGAAGTTGGAGATATAATTAAATTAGCTATAGTTGTAACGGCTATGATAATTGTATGTATGGTAGTCTTAAGAAAATTGATTAAGAGTCTTAATATTACACAAGCACTTAAGCTAGGGGAGGAGTAGTATGGAAAATATTATAACTGGAAAAAATATATCACGCTGCTTTCCTACAGGAGAAGGTGAAGATTTTTACGCGTTAAAAGGTGTGGATATTGAGATTCCAAAGGGAAAGCTCACTATCCTGAAAGGAAGATCTGGTAGTGGAAAAACCACCTTACTCAATATCTTAAGTGCTCTAGATGATGCCACTACAGGAGAAATATATCTCGATGGAGAAAATATTTCTAAGCTTAGCAACCATGAAAAAGAAATCTTAAGAAGAAAGGACATAGGTTTTGTATTCCAATCGGTGGCGCTGATTCCTATAATGAATGCTTATGAAAATGTTGATTTTGCATTAAGACTTGCAGATATCAAGGAAGACCATCCAGATAGAATTAGTACGGTTTTAAAGCTAGTTGATATGGAGGAAAGAATGCTCCACATGCCTGGGCAGATGTCAGGTGGTGAGCAACAAAGAATAGCTATAGCTAGGGCGGTTGCTCATTCTCCTAAAATTATATTTGCAGATGAGCCTACAGGAGCTTTGGATACGGACACAGGACTTAAGGTTATGAAGCTTTTCAAAAACCTAGTTGAACAGGAAGGTATAACAATAGTAATGACAACTCATGATCCAAATCTTATGGAGATG
>JAGAKD010000190.1 GCA_017625815.1 Lachnospiraceae bacterium
AATACCTGCCTTCATAAGCACTGACATAGGATAATATATCATTGGCTTATCATATATAGGTAACAACTGCTTTGATGTTACCTTTGTCAATGGGTATAAACGTGTGCCGGAACCTCCGGCGAGAATGATTCCCTTCATAGCGTCTCCTATTCACTCTTTTTATTACGGATAAATATATATCCTCTAAACATAACTACTCATTGTCTATACTATTGCAAACATATAGTTTTGTCAAGGAATTATACTATTTTCCATACGCATATGGCTGTTTTTTATCATTATTCAAATTGTTCATACTATACTAACCTATCTATTTGTGTTAAAATACTCCTATATCATTCTGATATGATGTATTAAATACAGTTTACCAATTAATTATGAGGTATATATGTCAAACAAACTAAAATTGTTTTATACAACAAGCAAAGAACGATTTGAACCTATTATTGATAAACTAGATATTGCCATCCTTATCCTCTATGGACTTTTTGTCTTTGAGGCTTTTTTGCGTAGCACAACTTTTGAGATTAATTGGCATCCATACTACCATATGTCCCTCAAAGCTATACTCATACTATTGGTTTTTGGCAAAAGTTTGTTAAAATTTATGGATAATATTCCTCTATATATGTTACTTGGATTTTGTTCGGTAGGCTTTCTTCTAGCTTACCTTCAGGGTAACCATGGTATATTGCTTGAGCTTATTTTATTTACTATCGCATTTGTAGATATTGATTTTGATAAGGTTATCACAGTCTTTACTATCACTATTGGCATCTCTCTTTTTATTGTAATACTAGGCTCTCAAACAAATATACTTAATAATTTAATATATACTAGTGAACAAAGATCCACTCGAATATCTTTTGGTATCCATTACCCTACTAATTTTGCTTCATATGTTTTCTATTTGTGCTCATCATGGTTATTCATACGAAAAATGAATATTAGCTATACAGAGATTACAACTATGTATGTTCTTTCGTACATAATTTTACGTTTTTGCGACGCACAAACAAGCACAATATGCCTTATTTTATTACTGAGTTTTACACTTGTTTTTAAAATTTTAACTAATTTTAACAAAGAAAAGAAAGATTCATACAAAGCAATTTCTTTTTTGTTGATGAGTATTTTCCCATTCTCATCTATTTTTTCCATCCTTTTTACAAATATATTTTCCTATGACCTTAAGTGGATTGTAAATCTTGATAATTTTTTAAGCAACAGATTTTCCATAGGCAAGATAACCATCAACAATTTTGATGTAAAATTATGGGGTCAACATATAGAGATGGAAGGTAATGGAGGTTACTCTCTTCCTTGGTACAATTACAATACTATTAATAAATCTGGCTACAACTTCATCGATTCCTCCTACCTATCCATACTTTTCCGTTATGGATTATTTGTGTTTATATGCGTTATGGTACTTTTTACTTTGACTTCTTTTGTAGCAAGAAAACACAACGATTACATTACCTTAATTATAATAGCTATTATCGCTATTCACAGCATAATGGAACACCACCTACTAGACTTTAATTACAACCCTTTTATGTTTTTACTTGTATCATCGTATTATGTCAAACATATTAATAAACATAAAATTAAAAAATCAAGCATAAAAGAGTCAGAAAAAGCTTTACTAAAGGAGGGGCAAACATAACTATGAAAAAAAGCACTTTTTTGCATCTCATTATAACGGTAATAATATATTGTATACTTTCCTCAGTAATTCTTCTTTCTGACAAAAAAGAACCTAATAGACTCACCTTTGATATTGCTTTCCCAAAAGCTAACGAGGAAGAACCAGACAATACCCCTGAGGAAATAGAATCACAAGTCACCTACTCGCCAGTAAATGAAGCCAATGTCTATACCCAGATATTCTATACCCCAAAAATTATTACAGGTATAGAACTATGGTTACGTACAACTGATGATACATCATCCATTTACACCCTAGCTTTTTTTAATCCCGATGGTACTTTAGCTCATTCACAAGATTTTTACACAGAAGATATATCATCTGGTGGGTATACAACCATTATATTTAAAGATTTTAAACTAGCAGAAGGCAAACAGTACAACCTTGTTATCACACCAAAGTTTACTAATTTTTCAAACCTTACCTTAGGACTTATTCCCGATAATGCCACATGGACAAATGGACTTTATGACAGAACAGGTCTTATCGAAGGCACCAGCATCTGCTTTAACCTAATATACGACTATCAAAATTGGGGATTTATCAATTGGATGACACTAACTCTTATATGTGTATTTACCCTTATCTATTTCACAAACAAAGGCATTAAACAAAAACGTATCACCAAACCAAAGTTAACAATATCTGCTCTAGCAATTATTGTACTAGTTCTTATCACGGGATTTGTAATAGGCTATTCAAAACTAATTATATAAATCATCCAAAAGCAAAAAGGAGTCAGTTCATAACGAACTAACTCCTTTTTTTATTCTGTAACAACTACATATAACACCTTATCTCACCACAACTCCACCAAGCACCTTAATATTGTGGGCTTCACAGCAATCAAGCATACTATATATCTCGTTGTATAAAACCTCTCCAACCTTATCTATCATAACTATGCACCCTACCTCAGAAGCATCTTCTAGGGCATCTGCGTTATATATAATAGACTTGCCTACTACAAGCTCAACCCCATCCTTGCCAAGGCGCTTAGCAAAAGTATCTACTATATCTTCTCCTACCTGTGATATGGTTGCACCTGTAAGATATACCTTGCTTGCCTCCTGATTCTTTGCAAGCAGTTTAATGTTAGAAACCACCATATCCTCTTCTTCTCCAGAAGTAAACTTGTGCATATTGGCATGACGTTTCTTCCATATCCATCTATCTACAAAAGCAAATATTTTTTTCTTATTTGAACTTGAACCCGATATCATACCTAAAAGCTTTATCCCAAAGGTTCTCTCATAATTATCCTCATACCTAAGCTTCTTGTTGAGAATATAACCCATGGCCACAACAAAAAGTACAACAAAAACTCCAAGGATAAATCCAATAATAATCATCTTGATATCAATTACAGATGTCTCTTCTTCCTCATCTGCCCTAACTACATCCACATATGATAATGCTGCACCAGAAAGATTTTCTCCACTTTTCTTAAGTGCAGTATTATATGAACTAAGATAATCTATATTTAACTTTTGATATGAGGACAAATTTATATCCGATACATTCTTGGTTATGTCATCAATTAACATAATATCATGTTCGCCAAATTGCTCTATCATGTCCACTCCAAATGTATCTATTGTACTTTTAACTAGTTCAGACATTTTTCTACAATTTTCTTCTGTACTACCATAAACAGATATGGTAAACATATTATAACTTTCCGTCGGTATTGACATCTTTCCATATACATTATACAAATCTACCAACTCTAAACAATATAATAGAGAATCATCGTCCATTTCCATAACCTCTACAATAGAACTAGCAAACTCTTCTGTTCGTAATAATGTTTTGTAAGACTGAATTATGGCAGCTATATTATCCCTCTCAGTAATAACCGGATACTCCACCACATAGTGATTATCTACATAATATGTGAGTACATTTACATAAAAATCATTAGGATCAAGCTGCATAAGAGGGGATAACTCATTATAGTCTTTTTGAATGTCGTA
>JAGAKD010000191.1 GCA_017625815.1 Lachnospiraceae bacterium
ATCTGTTTCTAATTGTTGTTGCGTTGGGTAATTACCTTCATAAAGAGGGTAACGTGGTGGTGTATTTGATAAACATATATCAAATCCTTCAACATAGCCAAGTTCAGGTTTTAATTCCAAATAAAAGTCAGTAACACTAATTACTGTATTTTCACTATTTAATTCAGAAATGAATTCTTTTAGATACAAAGACATATTTGAACCATTTTTGATACCTGTAGGTTTCAAGCGCATATATTCCCTATAGTTAAACTCCGATTTATCTAATGCAATATTTTCCATTTCAAGAGTTATATCGGCCTGGCTTACATAATCAAAAACAATAAATGATACAGAAAAAATCAAAACGAAACAAACATTAAATATTATAGATAACATGTTTTTTTTAATCATATATTCTCCCCCTAATATAAAATCACTTTTATTTAAAAAATTATCTGTATAAACTTCATTTCTCATATACTAATAAGTTTAAAACGCATAGAAAAAAATCTATCTTTCTATGCGTTTTAAAATATATTACTTTGTTACACAAAATCGTCTATAATCGCGAAAAATCAATCTCTACCTTGTGCTTGCTGAATCTGCTGATAAATCGGAAGCAATTGGATATTGTTTGTATCAGCTACTGCATGGAACGTTCTTGCCAAATATGGTCTACCGTTTGTTACAGACGCACTAGCAGCAAGTATGGAATATTTTTCTGCTGCACCCAAACTTACTTGATTTATATCGTAAGTTACAACTTTTACATAATTTCGCAAACCATCCATAGTCGCCCCCTCTGTAGAACCACTACCACTAGAGCTTGTACACGTAATAGAGCATGTTATGAGAATATTAGCATACTCTTTTTTTATTGTATTACTTCGTGCATATGTAACTAGCGAAAATGATATTACACAAAACAAACCCAAAAATAAAATTCCAAAGTACATTTTTCTTTTCATTACAATCCCCTCCTTTTTCATCATTATATAGTATTCGAAAAAAGCTGTCAACATTATCTAAATTCAGGATAAAACCAACCGCCATACAAAGTACAGCGGTTATAATCCTAAAGCATTTTTTTCTTTTTAAGTATAAATACTACAATAATACAAACTAAAAGAGTGATACCACATATAATCGCAAAACCATATGGCGTCTGGGCAAAAGGCATCCACTCCGGGCTAACATTCATACCAAAAAGTCCTGATATGATGGTTGGTATCGCCATGATAATAGTGATACCAGCAAGAAGCTTCATGATATTATTCAAACGGTTGTCAATAACTGTAGACATAAGTTCTCTAGTACCTTTTAAGATGTCACGATATATCTGGGTCATCTCGATAGCCTGCAAATTCTCGACTATAACATCATCTAAAAGCTCCTGATCCTCAGGGAACTTTCTAATACCGCTATATCTGGTAAGTCTATCTACAATCATACGGTTGGCACGAAGTGATGTATCAAAGTAAACAAGGTTTGACTCAAGCTCGTGAAGGTTAATAATATCTGCATTCTCAGTAGCTCCACCCATACGTTCTTCCATCTCAAGACGCTTGCGGTCTATAATACGCAGATATGACTGATAAAGTGCACAGGTTCTATACAGTATCTGATAAGTAAAGCGAACCTGCTTCTTAGTTGTAAAATCCTTCAAGTGTCCACTTAAAAAATACTTAAGCACAGGAGTCTCCACAGAACATATAGTAATAATAGCTTCCTCTGTCCATATAACGCCTAACGGAATAGTAGTATACGCCTCCTGATTGTGACGTATCTCAACTGTTGGAATATCGAAGATAACCATTACATACTCGTCTGTAACATCAACTCGAGATGCCTCCTCATCATCCAAAGCCGCACGGACATCAGTGATATCAATGCCGTATCTTCTGGATATCTCAAGGCTCTCATCGTGGCTCGGGGCAGTCAGATTAATCCATATTCCTGGCTTATATTCGTCGATTTCTCTTAATTTTCCATTGTCGGTAATAAATTTACTAATCATGACCTTTTCCTTTCCCCAAATATTTTTCATAAATTAAAGTATAACATAAAAAATAAAATTAAAAAACATTTTTCATGATTTTATGTCACACATATTAAATATACTGTTGAAGATGTACATATACTCTTCCCTTTCTAGTTTCACCACCACTGGAAAGATATCTGTATTTGCCATAGCCTCTCACAGAAAATATGTCATCTTCCTTTAAGGTAATACTGTTGCGTTCACATAGGCGTCCATTCAAAGTAACCTTTTTTCCCTTGAAAAGATTCAGTGCCTCACTTCTAGATGATTTTGTAACCGCTGCCACTATAGCATCAAATCTAGGCGCTGATACTATGAATTGTACGTCCTTAAGAGTAGGGGCAAGCTCAGACAAATCTTCCTCTTCAATAAGAATACTGGTCTTAATATTAGTATGCTTAATTTTTGTGAGCTGTTCCATAATGAATTCAGCTATACTGTCCACGCAAAAAATGTATGCCCTCTTGTTATCCTTTACTAGAATATCCCCTAATACACTTCTATCTATGCCAAGGTTCATAACCGCTCCAAGAAAATCTCTGTGAGTTAGCTCATCTGAAAATTTTTCTATAAGTGGCTCTACCTTTATAACACTAATAGGAAAATGTGGCGGGTATCCAAACTGCTCCTCATTACCAAAGCAAACCATCTGCCTATCACAAAGCTCTATACCACCATATGTCTTATATCCAACGTAGGAAAGCTCACTCCTTAACTCCTCTAACAGACTAAGCTCTGCAGGAGTGAGGAAATTGCTATAGGTGTATGCACCCTGTCGGTATGCTCTATCTCCTAAATCCTTTAATCGGGATTTAACAATCTGTTCTTCATCCATATCTCTATTACCTAAATGTACTTAAGTACAAACTGATTTCTTCCATTCTTTTTTGCTTCGTATAAGGCTTTATCTGCACAAGCAAAAAGCTGTCCATAATCCACTGTAGGATCTGAGCAGTATGCAGCACCTATACTGCCTGTGAGCTGAACTCTAATTCCGTTATTAGAATAAACATCTGATAGCTTATCTATAGCAAAATTAAGCTTATCTAATAAGGTTTCTGCTGGTATATCTTTTACAAATATACAGAATTCATCTCCGCCAAATCTAGAAACCAAATCGCAGTTAGCAAAAATAACCTGAAGCTTAATGGCTGTATCTCTAATAACCTGATCGCCCATGCTGTGTCCAAGCTGGTCGTTGATGGTTTTAAAGAAATCCATATCTACAAATACAAAAGCCGAACTCACCGCTGTGTTATCTCTAATGTACTTAATTGTATCTGCCTCAAAGGTTTGCTTATTCAAAAGACTAGTCAATCCATCAGTTCTAGACTGAAGCTCTAGCTTAAGTTTTTCTTTAACAGAACTGTCCACATCTACTATCTTACCCACAATAGATGCCATATTATTCTGGTCATCAAGCACCGGAAAATATATTACATTACACCATAAATATGAGCCATCCCCTTTGCCCAATCTGATAAGTATTTCCTTACTTCTTTTTTCTGCCACCAATCCTTCTGTTGAGCTGTAAAACAAATCCTCATCATCAGGATGAACATGTAATATATCACTGAGCTTGCGAATAGACAAATCCTCCACTCGCTTAGGTATCTCCCAACCGAACTTCTCCTTAATCTTCTCTGAAGAAATACAGGCATCTCCCTGCATACTAATCTCGTACAGCATCTCGTCAGAATTATCAATAATCATCTGATATCTCTTCTGCTGAAGTATAATAACTCTCTCTTCCTGCTGCCTGATTATATTATGTTTCTTCTTGAAGCTTTTTACTACTATGACAGCAATAACCGAAACAGCCGCAACAACAATAACCAGAGCCAAAATAAGCTCTAGCTTATACATACTAACAAAATCCCAAAAGGTGTGATTACACTCATAGATTTCTTCATCAAAAGTAGCCTTTACTTCAATATTCTCCATATAAAAACTCCCCGCTTACGCGTGTAATAAAACAAAACCCCATATACATATAAATTTTACCATATATCGACAAAAAGGAAAAGGAGGAACAATAAAAAGTTCCTCCTTTTTTACACATTCTATGCAGTTATATCAAGCACCTTGTAATCCTGGTCTTCTATAACCTTCTTTAACTCATCATTAGCGATATCTGCATTAAGCTTTAATACTGCTGTTCCCTCAACGTGACTTACTATTGCTTCATCTACCTGTGGAAGTGCCTCCAGTACTTTTTTTACTCGTGCTTCACAGTGTCCACACATCATTCCTTCAATCTTCATTGTCTTTTCCATACTTTTTTCTCCCTTCAGTATTGTTTTGTTTTCTAAATTCGTTACCTGGTTTTTATCTTCATCGTCTAATACATCCTCATAATTGGATATTTTTTCTCTAGTATTGTAATCAAATTGCTTTGCTTTTTTCTTCATCTTAAAGAAATTAAGTCTTAGAGCATTGGTTACTACACAAAAGCTTGACAAGCTCATAGCCGCTGCTCCAAACATAGGATTAAGCTTCCAGCCAAAAAGTGGTATCCACACACCTGCCGCTAAAGGAATACCTATTACATTGTAACAAAATGCCCAGAATAGGTTTTGATGAATATTTTTTAAAACTGCCCTACTTAGAGCAACCGCCACTGCCACATCCTTAATGCTGTTCTTCATAAGTACAACGTCTGCGGCATCTATGGCTATGTCTGTACCTGCACCTATAGCGATACCTATATCTGCCTTTGTCAGAGCTGGTGCATCATTTATGCCATCTCCCACCATGGCAACCCTCTTGTACTTACTTTTTAATTCTCTAATAGCTTCTTCCTTGCCGTCCGGTTTAACTCCTGCAATAACCTGATCAACCTTAACCTGCTCGCCAATTGCTTTTGCAGTCTGTTCATTATCGCCAGTTAACATAACTACATGAATACCCATATCTTTAATGAGCTCTATGGCTTCTATGCTATCTGGTTTTATAACATCTGCCACAGCAATAAGTCCAAGCAATTCGCCATCACGTGCAAAGAATAAAGGTGTCTTTCCCTTTAAAGATAGCTCTTTGGCCTGTTTCTTTATACTTTCTTCTATCTTGACCTTATCAGATATAAAAGGAAGATTTCCCCCTGCAACTTGTTTTCCATTAACTTCACCTACAAGGCCATTTCCTGGAAGCACCTTAAAGCCATCCACCGCTTGATTGGTAATTCTTGTTAAGGCTTCCATCTCAGGTTCTCCTACCATATCCTTTTTATGTTCATTCCAATATTCCACAACAGCCCTAGCAAGAGGGTGTTCACTTTGTTTTTCAATGCTATAGGCCCAAGCCATAAGTTCTCTGGCTGTTGCATTACCCACTGGAATAATATCTGTCACCTCTGGCTTGCCAATTGTTATGGTACCTGTCTTGTCAAGTGCTATAGCATTTACCTTTCCTGTTGTTTCTAGGGACGCTGCTGTTTTAAACAATATACCCTTCTTAGCACCTACACCATTTCCTACCATAATAGCAACTGGAGTAGCTAGTCCCAAAGCACAAGGACAGCTTATCACAAGCACAGATATTGCTCTAGCAAGGGCAAAACCTAGTTCCTCTCCAACTAATCTCCAAACCACATAGGTGATAAGTGCCAAAATTATAACTACTGGCACAAATACACCTGATACCTTATCCGCAACTTTGGCAATAGGTGCCTTAGTTGCTGCCGCATCCTTTACCATCTGTATAATCTGGGAAAGGGTTGTATCCTGTCCCACATGGGTGGCACGACATTTTATATATCCAGATTGATTCATAGTTGCAGCGTACACACTTGCTCCAGCTTCTTTGTCCACTGGAATACTCTCCCCAGTTAGGGCAGATTCATCTATGGCACTGTGTCCTTCAATTACCACTCCATCTACCGGAATGCTTTCACCTGGCTTAACCACGAAAATATCGTTTATAACCACCTGTTCTATACTCACTAGTTGCTCTACATCATCACGAATTACTGTCGCATTTTTAGGTGCAAGCTTCATAAGTCCCTTCAAAGCATCTGTAGTTTTACCTTTAGAATAAGCTTCTAGCGTTTTGCCTAATGTAATAAGGGCAAGTATCATAGCTGCCGACTCAAAATATAAGTCATGCAAATGATTATGAGCAAGGTCTAGGTTTCCCTCCAATACCGCATTAGATATAGCAAATAATCCATATACGCTATATACAAATGATGCTCCCGAACCTAGAGCAACCAATGTATCCATGTTAGGCGCACCGTGGAAAACGCCTCTAACACCGTTAACAAAGAACTTTTGATTGATTATCATAACTATAATGGTTAAGAGTAACTGTATCAAAGCAATAGCTATTGGATTTTTCTCAATCACCTGTGGCAATGACCATTTCCACATAGCATGTCCCATTGATACGTACATTAGGGGAATAAGGAATATTATGGATAGTATAAATCTTCTCCTAAGCTTTGGAGTTTCTGTATCCTTTAATTCCTCTTCCTTTGCCTTGTTATCTATATTATTTTTGTCATTGGTATATTTTTTTGTTGCTCCATAGCCTGCTTCAACCACAGCCGTAATAATGCTTTGAGAACTAGCACTTCCCTCAACCACCATAGAATTGGTTAAAAGACTTACGGAAACACTGTCAACATCAGGAAGCTTACCAACGGCTTTTTCTACTCTGGCACTACAAGCGGAACAGCTCATTCCTGTAACATTAAACTGTTGCATTTTATCACCTCTATGCAAATATAACCTTAATTGCCTTAATATTGCAATAGTTCTTATTGATAGTTTTTATCATTTTAAATAGGCTTTGTATACTCTAAGGCTATCCAGCCTGCTCCACTTTTTAGTCGTCCCCAGTTATAACCATCCTTTTCCTTTGTCTCCATAATTGTATACACTCCCTTGTCTGTTATCATGCCTGTAACTTTGTAATTCAGACCAGCGCCCGACCTTATGTTCAATGCAGTTGCGGTTACCTTTACTAGATATCCTCCAACAGCTGGTTTTTCTGGTTCTGTAGGAATATCCACAGTATTTTCTCCCCTATCTTCTACCCCTAAAGTTTTTAATATTCCTTTTGCATAGGCTATGCCAAAAGCTTCACATCCCTCGTCTGTACTGGCTAATTTATAATCTTCTTCATTATCCACAAAGACTCCTTCACATATTACAGCAGGACAAACTGTTCCCCTAATAAATCCAAAATAATCTCTTCCACTGCTTCCAACACGAGTTTTAAGACCTCTGCTATTTTGCCCTATCTTTATTACCTCTGCCTCAATGTTACGTGCCAATATTTTTCCTGCTTCACCAAATATACTGTGATACACTTCAAACCCGTTACCATTTCCTGCATTATTATGACAGTCAACAGCTACATCTGGATTATATTCATTACATTCATTTATTACATTTGTAAGATTCATATCCTTGTCTTCAGTTCTTGAAATCTTAACCTCCACACCCATACTCTCTAAATAGCTCTTACAAGCCAAGGCCATTTTTAGGTTAATATCTTTTTCAATTAAATAGCCCACTGCACCTGGATTAGAACCACCATGGCCTGCATTCAAATACACTTTTTTCATAGACATAATTCTCCTTTTTTATTATATCTATGTTTCTTTATCTCTTTTGCTACAGGATATAGGTTTTTTGTAATCTACAAGTTTATTCCACTTGAAAAAAGCCTTGTAAAGTGATAATCTTATATAGTTATAGTAAATGTAATTTTTTATATTTTAGGGGAATGAGCGTATGGACAAAATAGGATTTGACAATGACCTTTATATGCAAAAACAAAAACAACATATTTTAGAGCGTATTGAAAGTGCCAGTGGCAAGCTTTATCTAGAGTTTGGTGGAAAGCTTTTTGACGATTATCATGCAGCAAGAGTATTGCCTGGCTTTGATGTTAACGCAAAAATCAAATTGCTCTATGAGTTAAAGGAGCAAGCAGAGATTATTTTTGTTATATCTGCAGGGGATATTGAGAAGACTAAGATGCGTGCAGACTTAGGTATCACTTATGATATGGACGTGCTTCGTCTTATAGATACCATAACTAATCTTGGTATTGAGGTTAACAGCGTTGTTATTACTAAATATACTGGTCAGCCAGCTGCAGACGCTTTTATGTCAAAGCTTACTATGCGCGGTGTCAAGAACTATGCTCACAAGCCTATCAAGGGCTACCCAACTGAAATAGATTATATCTGTAGCGAGGAGGGCTTTGGCTCTAATCCATACATTGAGACTACCAAGCCTTTGGTTGTAGTTACTGCTCCAGGACCTGGTAGTGGTAAGCTTGCTACCTGTCTTTCACAGGTATATCACGAAACCTTAAGAGGTGTTTCTGCCGGATATGCTAAATTCGAGACATTTCCTATCTGGAATATTCCTCTTAAGCACCCAGTTAACTTAGCTTACGAGGCAGCTACAGCAGATTTAAATGACGTAAACATGATTGACCCATTCCACTTGGAGGCATATGGGGAGACTACTGTTAACTATAACCGAGATGTTGAAGCCTTCCCTATTGTTAAGAGTACCCTTGCTCGCATAAGCAACGGTGCCTTTGATTACAAGAGCCCAACTGATATGGGTGTGAATATGGCAGGGTACGCTATATATGATGACGAAGCTGTAAAAGAAGCCAGCTGTCAGGAGATTATTAGAAGATTTTTTGCTGCAAAATGTGACTTTAGAAATGGTAAGGGTGATCAGGAAGCAGTGGATAAGATTAAAATGATTATGCGTCAGCTAAACATTACTCCTGATATTAGACCAGTTGTTCAGCCAGCACTAGACAAATCAGCTGATGCAGGTGTTCCTGTTGCAGCTATAGAGCTTCACGACGGAAGAGTTATTACTGGTAAAGCAAGCGCGCTTTTAAGTGCCAGCTCGACAGCAGTTCTAAATGCTATCAAAGCACTTACCAATATAGATGATGATTTGAAGCTTTTGAGTCCAATTATTTTAGAGCCAATTGTAGAGCTTAAGACTAAGATTTTAAATAGCCACAGCACTCTTCTTAACCTTGAAGATGTTCTTACCGCACTTTCAATATCAGGTGCTACCAATACTCTTACCGCTAAGGCTATGAGAGCTCTCCCTCAGCTTCGTGACTGTGAGTATCACTCAACTCAGATGCTTGCACCTGGTGATGAGGATACACTCCGTAAGTTAGGACTTCGCATTACATGTGAACCAATATATCCTAGCAAGGAATTGTTTTTCTAGAGTATGAATTATTGTTTTTATAATAATAAAATCCCAGCAACGGATAACTCCTTGCTGGGATTTTTAGTTTATGATTATGCCTTTGATGCTCCGTCTACAGAGAGGATTTCTCCAGTTACATAGCTTGCCATATCACTTGCCAGATAAAGGAATGCATTTGCTACTTCCTCTGGCTCTCCTGGTCTTCCAAGTGGTATACGAGCTGATATAGCTTGTACCATCTGTTCTGGAAGTGCAGCCACCATATCAGTCTTTGTTACACCAGGGGCCACTGCATTTACACGAATCTTGTCTGGTCCTAACTCTCTAGCAAGAGAAATTGTAAGACCATTTACAGCAAACTTGCTGGCTGGGTATCCAACACCTGCTGGTTGACCTGATATACTAACCATTGAGCTTGTGTTGATAAGACAACCGCCACCCTGCTCTTTCATAATCTTAACAGCTGGAAGAATAGCGTAAAATACACCCTTGATATTGAGGTCGATTACCTTGTCGAACTCCTCTGCTGTATAGTCATATATCTTAGTGCTCTGTGAAATTCCTGCATTGTTAACAAGTATATCCAACTTGCCATACTTTGCCTTTACATCCATAACTGCCTTTTCTACTTCTGCAGCATCTGTAAGTGCAGGATACATTCCATCTACTTCCCAATCAGCGTTTTCTTCTTTAAGCTTTGCTAATGCCTTGTCCACTGACTCTTTTCTTGAACCAAATAAAACTACCTTTGCACCATTAGCAAGATATTTTCTAACTATCTCGTAACCTATTCCTCTTGTTCCACCTGTAACTATAGCTACTTTTCCTTTTAGCATTGTAATAACCATCCCTTCTGCATAAATTAATTTGCGTAATATAATTATATCCCCGATTTATTAGAAGATATCTTAATTGTATTATAGTTTTCTAATATGGTCAAATGGTTTTATGAACACATTTTGTTCATAATTTTTTGTTCCCAATATATATACATATATGTTATAATTTGTTAAATTATATTTATTTACAAGGAGGTACATCTAATCATGCACTCACCTTTAGAAATCGCCAAGAATTATGTAGATATTGGTATTCACAAGACCAGACTTTCGGCTTTCAAAATGGTCTTATTAGGTTTCTTTGCTGGTATGTTTATTTCTTTTGCAGGCGTTGCTGCATCTACCGCATCTACTACCCTAGGTCAAACGTCTCCGGGAAGACTTATAGCAGCTATTATATTCCCTGCTGGTATGGCTATGGTTCTTATTGCTGGTAGTGAGCTTTTTACCGGTAATATCTTGATTGTTATATCTGTTTTAGATAAAAAAGTGAAACTTACTAGTATGCTCAAAAACTGGCTTTTTGTATATCTGGGTAATTTCCTAGGAGCATTTTTTGTTTCAGTTTTAGTTACATATGGTCATGTTCCAGACCTTTTTGGCGGTGACCTTGCTTATGGTATTGTAAACTCCGGCATAACCCGAACTGACCTTTCCTTTGGAGATAGTTTTGCAAAAGGCGTTCTCTGTAATATCTTGGTTTGTTTAGCTGTTTGGATGGCTTTTGCCTCTAAGCAGGTTTCTGGTAAAGTTATGATTAGCTTCTGGCCTGTTATGATTTTCGTACTCTGTGGTTTTGAACACTGTATTGCAGATATGTACTACTGCATGTGTGGTATTTTTACAGCAGCTGAGTACGGCATTGAGGCTGGCAGTCTTACATTCGGCAACTTTATTACCCACAACCTTATACCTGTTACTCTAGGCAATCTAGTAGGCGGTCTCATCGTAGGTGTAGGCTACTGGCTAGCATACCTTGCACACACTCCTTACTACAAGTTCAACGTGGAGCAGGAACAAGAGGATATCTTTATATCTGAGGAATACTAAGCTAATTATCTTACATACTAGCTCTTGGCTTAGGGCACTACCTGGCAAAATATTTGTGACTTTTAAGAGATTTTCTGTAATATCATTGCCGAAGTGCTTTCGATGAATACACCGCGTGGTATATGTCTGAGATGCTGATGGTGATATAAACATATAAGAAAGTTTTTTAGTCTAGTTTAAGAGATTTTGAAATATCTATTAGAGATATACTTGCGATATTTTATAAGCCCCGTGTTTTAGAAACTCGCAATCACAAAGAAAATGGAGTATGAACGATTTTGGATAAATCCAATCGCTCATACTCCATTTTCCTTGTCTTGCTCAAACATCTAAAACAGCGGGGCGTTATCGCAAGTATATCTCTAATGATATTTCAGTAAAATCTCTTAAAAATCGACCAAAAAACTTCCTTATATGATTTTATATCCCATTCAGCATCG
>JAGAKD010000192.1 GCA_017625815.1 Lachnospiraceae bacterium
AAGAACCTGAGGAAGTAGAAGAAGCCTACGAAGAGGAGGAAGAAATCTACGAAGAAGAACCTGAAGAAGTAGAAGAAGCCTACGAAGAGGAAGAAGAAGTCTACGAGGAAGAACTTGAGGAAGTAGAAGAAGCCTACGAAGAGGAAGAAGAATAATCTACAAAAGATAGGATATGTAATCACATATCCTATTTTTTATTGTTCATAGTTTGTTTTGTGTTATAATAATTTAAATGAATGATTACAGAAACTATTTATATATAATGTTATAAAGGAACTGATATGCTATGAAAAAGATAATTGTTATGTTTGTTTTCTTATTTTTGCCTTTTTGTTGTACAGGATGTGATTTATTAAACGAAATGCAGGGAGGAGTGAATTTTTCCAAAGATCCAGAAAAAGTTAGTGTGGTTGTAAGCGGAGTGGATAATGGATATCTACACTGTAAGTATGTATGTGAATATGAAGACAGCTATGCCTATTATGATCAGGGCGTTGTATATTACTATTCTGATGCTGACAGCCAGCCTTATGAAATAGATTGTTCAAGTTTAAATTTTATGTCCATGAATGAAGATTATATATATCTTGCACAAAATAGTATACTGAATGTATTTGACAAGGAAACAATGGAAGTTAGTGCGATTGAAGGTGTAAAAAACGTAAAGAGCATAATTATCTCTGGGGACGAAGTGCTAGTTTACAATGGAGAATATGGAAATTACACATTTTATGAGTTAGATGGAGATAAAATTGTTAAGCAGACTTTAATTGAGGATGATGAGATATATAGAACAGCTAATAATCTTTGTGAGAATGCATATGGCTATGAACATGCATATTTTTTCTATGATAATAAGATGTACAGAATAGAAGGTCAAGGATATAGGTTGGTAGATGCAAGAGGACAAAACGGAGAGTTCAAAAGTTTCTTTGATGTCAGTGTAGATGCAGTTACTTCACCAGAGCATATGTGCTATTATGAAGGCAAATTATATATTTTACTTCAGGTAGTTCATAACATGCATATTTGGGAGCTAAATACCACATATGGTAATAAAGAATGTGATATGTTGATATGCTATAATCCAGAAATAGATTCTGCAGAAGTTATATATGAAACATCTGGAAAAGAAGAACAGATTGCCAGCTTTTCAATAGAAAACGATGAGTTATATCTTTTGAAAGATGGTGTATTATTTAGGTCAACACTGGAGGGGGATAATTGCGTGGAATTAGGAACTTACGTGGGCGTGAATCCAGTATTATCCTTTGATTATGTAAATGATACATTGTATGTGTATCGTGATGACTATTTGATAGGCAGATATAATGGTCTTAGTACTCCTCTTCAATAACCTGGAAATCCAGATAATCAAACTCGATTTGCTCTATAAAGTTATCCTGAGTGAACCTTGTTCTGGCATGTCTGATAAAATCTTCCTTGTTAAGTTGAAGCCAGGTTGGGGTTGCCAGGTCAAACTCATAGCAAAGCTCGTCTAAGGCCTTATAAACCTTTGTGGTTCTAGTCATAGTATAGTCTTCGATACATACAGTATGGTCTCGAAGTAATTTATTATCTTTTATTAGTTTTCCCCAAATACGAAACATAATTAAACCTCGCAAAACATTTAATATCTAGTATTATATAATTCAACCGAAAATTCTTCAACAAAAAACATATTTTAATTTCTTTGGTTTGAAAATATATAAGGGTATGTTATAATCAGTACGAAATGGCAACTATATTAATAGATATAGTTTGGGATAAAAGGTGAAATTATGTATAAGTTAATTACAACAGATGGAAATGCAAAAAGGGGTGAGTTTACTACTCCTCACGGAGTGATACAAACTCCTGTTTTTATGAATGTAGGTACCATAGCTGCTATTAAGGGTGCGGTTTCTACAGAGGATTTACAGAGTATCAAGACACAGGTACAGCTTTCTAACACTTATCATCTGCATGTTAGACCTGGTGATAAGATAGTGAAGCAAATGGGTGGTTTGCACAAGTTTATGGTGTGGGACAAGCCGATTCTTACGGATTCGGGTGGATTTCAGGTCTTTTCTTTAGCTGGTCTTAGAAAGATAAAGGAAGAAGGAGTTTATTTTAATTCTCACATAGATGGTCGCAAGATATTTATGGGACCTGAAGAGAGTATGCAGATACAGTCTAATCTTGCATCTACTATCGCTATGGCATTTGATGAGTGTCCTCCTGCAACAGCAGAGAGAAACTACATTCAACCATCCGTAGATAGAACAACAAGATGGCTTGAACGCTGCAAGGTAGAGATGGCTAGACTTAATAGTCTAGAAGATACCATCAATAAAAAACAGATGCTATTTGGTATCAATCAAGGTGGTATATTTGAGGATATCCGAATCGAACACGCCAAGAGAATTTCTGATATGGATTTAGATGGCTACGCTATAGGAGGACTTGCTGTAGGTGAAAGTCATGAGGATATGTACCGTATTATTGAGGCTACAGTTCCATATCTACCTAAAAATAAACCGACTTATCTTATGGGCGTTGGTACACCTGCCAATATATTAGAGGCGGTGGAACGTGGTGTTGATTTCTTCGATTGTGTATATCCAAGTAGAAATGGTCGACATGGTCATGTATATACCAACCAAGGCAAGCTTAATTTGTTTAATGCAAAGTATGAAACAGATGACAGACCTATAGAGGAGGGCTGTGGCTGTCCTGCCTGTCAGAAATATTCAAGAGCCTACATCAGACATCTCTTAAAAGCAAAAGAAATGCTTGGAATGAGATTTTGTGTATTGCATAATTTGTATTTTTATAATAATATGATGAGTGAGATTAGAGAGGCTATTGAACAAGGACGTTACGCAGACTATAAGCGTAAGAAGCTAGAAGGTTTTAATAGCAACAAATAAAAAAGCTTAAACCAATACATTATGTATTGAAGAAAAAATTAGGAGGAACATATAATGTTTTTAGCAGAGGCAACAGGTGCGGCTAGCGGTTCAGCAGGAGGAAGTATTTTAAGTATTGTAATGATAATCGTTTTCTGGATTGTCCTTTTCTACTTTATGATTGTTAGACCACAGAAGAAGCAGCAGAAGCAGAGAGATGAGCTTCACAGTGCTATGGAGCCAGGTGATAACATCATGACAACTGGTGGTTTCTACGGAACAATTCTTGATATCGTTGATGATACAACTGTTATCGTTGAGTTTGGTAACAACAAGAACTGTAGAATTCCAATGCACAAGAATGCGATTGCTGAGGTAGAGAAAGCTGGTTCAGCAGTTGTTAAGGAAGAGGAAGAAGAAAGCAAATAATATTCTTCATATAAAAAGACATTCAAAGGGTACTAGGAACTTTTTGGAATGTCTTTTTATTTTGATAATTTTTTTCAAAAAAGGTAGACTATTTTGCCGATTTATGAGAAAATGTATCCGATGATGTTTTTTAATATAAAAAAATATCCCATACAAAATATTTATATTTGAAAGGAGTCTCAAAATGATTTATTCACATGAGGTAGAGAACATGTGCCCAGTTGCTCAGGGTGTTAATCATGGTTGTGCACCAATCCCTGAAGAAGCAAAGTGGGTAAAGGCAAAAGAAGTAAAAGACATTTCTGGTTTAACACACGGTGTAGGCTGGTGTGCACCACAGCAGGGTGCTTGTAAGCTTACTCTTAATGTTAAGGAAGGT
>JAGAKD010000193.1 GCA_017625815.1 Lachnospiraceae bacterium
TACAGACAGCGTGGAACTAAGATTCATCCTGGTGTAAACGTTGGTCGTGGCGGAGATGACACATTATTCGCACTTGTTGATGGTGTTGTTAGATTCGAGAGAAAGGGTAGAGATAAGAAGCAGGTTTCTATCTATCCAGTATCATCAGCTGAGTAATTACAAGTATAATGCCGGGATATTTTATCTCGGCATTTATTTTATTTATTGATATTTGTGTTATAATATTAACGTTGGACTAGTTTTTGTTAGATAATCATATACGCCTATAGGGTGTATTGGTTTTATTTTCAGTTTAGGAGGAAGTTATGTTCGCTGATAGAGCAAAAATATTCATAAAATCAGGAAAAGGCGGAGATGGTCATGTGTCTTTCCGTCGTGAGATGTACGTGCCTAACGGCGGACCGGACGGCGGTGATGGTGGCAAGGGAGGCGATGTCATCCTTGTTGTTGATCCAGGACTTAATACTTTGACTGATTATAGACATGTTAGAAAATATAAAGCTGAGGACGGAGAAGAAGGTGGCAAGAAGAATTGTCATGGTGCTAATGGTAAGGACGTTATTCTCAAGGTTCCAGCAGGTACTATAGTTAAGGATTTTGAAACAGGAAAGGTTATCCTTGATATGTCTAATAAAACCGAGCCAGTTGTACTACTTAAAGGTGGTAGAGGTGGTAAGGGTAACAGACATTACGTTACATCTGTTATGCAGGCACCAAAGTACGCTCAGCCTGGTCAGCCAGCAAGAGAACTTTGGGTTACACTTGAGCTTAAAATGATTGCTGACGTTGGATTAGTCGGTTTTCCTAATGTTGGTAAGTCCACATTTTTATCAAGAGTTACAAATGCCAAGCCAAAGATTGCAAACTATCACTTTACAACCCTTAATCCTAACCTAGGTGTTGTAGATTTAGGTGATAAGAATGGATTTGTGATTGCAGATATTCCGGGTATTATTGAGGGTGCATCTGAGGGTGTTGGCCTTGGATTAGAGTTCCTTAGACACATTGAGAGAACTAAGGTACTCATTCATATGGTTGATGCTGCTTCCATTGAAGGTAGGGACCCTATTATGGATATTGAAGCTATCAATAAAGAGCTTAGTACTTATAATGCAGAGCTAGCTTCTAGACCACAGGTCATTGCAGCTAATAAGTGCGACGCACTATATGGAGATGATTATGAGACTGTAATAGAGCTTTTAAAGGAAGAATATGAACCAAAGGGTATTAAAGTATTCCCTATATCAGCGGTATCAGGTAAAGGACTTGATGAACTATTATGGCATGTTAATAAATTAGTAAAGGAAGCTCCAGATGAGGTTATTGAATTTGAACCTGAGATGGATGTTGAATTTATGGACAATCCAGAGCTTCCGTTTGAGGTTACTAAATCCGATAAGCAAGAGGGACTTTATATTGTTGAAGGTCCTCGTATTGAGAGAATGCTTGGATATACTAACCTTGAGTCAGAAAAAGGATTTGCCTTTTTCCAGAAGTTCCTTAAAGATAATGGCATACTTGATATGCTAGAGGAGCTTGGTATTGAAGAAGGGGATACAGTAAAGTTATATGGTTTAGAGTTTGATTATTATAAATAGGAGTACATTATGACAAGTAAGCAGAGAGCGTATTTAATAGGGTTAGCCATGAATATTAACCCTATAATTAATGTGGGTAAAGCTAGTCTTACACCAGAGTTAACAGAGGCTGTAAGCGAGGCTTTAGAAAAAAGAGAGCTTGTAAAGATAAGCGTTTTAAAAAATTGTATGGATGATCCAAATGAAATAGCTAGAGCTATGGCAGAAAGAACTCGTAGTGAGGTTGTACAAGTTATTGGTAAAAAGATTGTTTTATATAAACCATCAAAGAAGGATCCAAAGATTGTTTTACCATAAGCTATAGGAGTTAACATGATTAATCAGAATTTCTGGAAAGAATATAATTGCATAGGTATAATGGGTGGTACTTTTAACCCAATACACAATGGTCATATTATGCTTGCTAAAACTGCATATGAGCAGTTTACAGATATTGAAAAGATTGTATTTATGCCTAATGCTATGCCAAAATATAAGGATTCTGAAGAGGTTATAGATCCAGCACATCGCCTTGCAATGGTTAAAATTGGTATAAAAGATTATGACTGGGCATCACATTCAGATATGGAAATTAAACGAGGTGGTTTAACCTATACTTATGATACCTTAAAAGAGATAAAGCGTCTTAATCCTGGTATTCGAGTATATTTTATTATTGGTGCTGATTCATTAGCTAATATTAAGACATGGTTTAGATATCAGGATGTTCTTTATATGTGTACTCTTTTAGTAGCTAAAAGAGAAGGGGAGAGCATAGATATTATTGCTATGGGAGATAAACTTATGTCAGAGTACAAATTCTGTCATATTGAATATATGGATATGGAAGAGTATGACGCATCTTCAACTGAGATAAGATTATCTGTTAAGCGAGGAATTATGCCACATAATTTATTGCCAAAGGGTGTTTCTGATTATATTACAGAAAATAAATTATATAGCTAGGACAAGTTTATGAATAGAGAAAAGATAATTTCAAGATTAAAAACAAAAATAAATGACAAGAGATTTGAACATTCTTTAGGTGTTGAATATACTGCTGCCTGTATGGCCATGGTCCATGGAGCTGATGTTGAAAAGGCTAGACTTGCAGGTTTGTTACACGATTGCGCTAAGGGGCTTCCTACAAAAGAAAAGCTTGAAAAAGCTAGAAGACATGGATTAGCTATAAGCAAATACGAAGAGAAAAATCCAGATATGCTTCACGCAAAGCTTGGCGCACATTATGCAAGATACAAATATGATGTTACAGACCAAGAGGTTCTAGATGCTATTTGTTATCACACCACAGGTAGACCTAATATGTCTTTGTTGGAGAAAATCATTTTTGTTGCAGATTATATTGAGCCAAATAGAAAAATGATAAGAGACATGGAACAAATTAGAGTTGAAGCATTTACAGATTTAGATAAATGTGTTGTTCATATCTTAAAAAATACCTTAGTTTACTTATCAGATACAGTGGATGATATGGATTATATGACCCAGATGACATACAATTATTATGTTACAAATCAAGGAGAATAAATATGTTACCAAGAGAGTTAGCGAAGATAGCAGTTGAGGCCTTACAGGACAAAAAGGCAGGAGATATAAGAGTAATAAATATTAGTAATGTATCTTCTATGGGAGATTATTTTATTATTGCAGATGGTACCAATTCAAATCAAGTACAAGCTATGTGTGACAACGTTGAAGAATTTATGCATAGAGCAGGTGCCAAGCTCAAAAATAGAGAGGGATATTCAAATGGAGGATGGATTTTGTTGGATTATTATGATATAATTATCCATATATTCCGCGAAGAAGATCGTTCATTTTATGATTTAGAACATATATGGCGTGATGGAGAGATAATACCTGTAGGAGAATTATAGATATTATGAAGCAAAATAGCGTTTTAAAAGATAATTACAAGAGAATTAATCAAATATCAGCAAGATGCATGAGAATAGTTGCTCTTATTCTTATGCTTGCTTTTGCGTATTGCTTTTTTACATTAGATTTAGATACAACCTTGTTAGTGATTTTCTTTGCATCTGCAGCTATTATTGCACTTTTACCATCATTGTTTATCAATGTATTAAAGATTGATTCATCGTCGATTACTAGACATATCGTAATTTTTTCTATATGTATCATCTGTACTATGATGAATACATTACTATCTTATTATGCATTTCCTATAATGCTTTTCCCTATTCTGATAGCATCACTTTATTACAATAAAACATTTGTCCTTTTCACATCTTTACTTGTTTCTGTAGGTACGTTTATATCGAATTATTTGTCCTATACATATAGAGATGTTTTTGTTGGATTGGAATGTGGTAGTATTGATCAAGTTATGGTTTCTTATACCATACCTCAGATTGTTCTTATTTTTACTATGTCTGTTGTTGCATATTCAATAGTTCAACGAAATTCTATGATGATTAATTCGGCTATTGATACAGCTGTTACAATGCAGAACAACCAGAAAGGTCTTATATATTCCTTTGCAGAGATAAGTGAAAGTAAATCAAAATTTACTGGTGAACATATCAAACGAGTTGCGGAATATATGAAGGTTTTAGGAAAAGCTTCAGGTTTTGATGATGAATTTGTCGAGACCCTGTCAACAGCATCAATGATGCATGATATAGGTAAGCTTATGATTAGTGAAGAGATACTTGATAAGCCAGATAAGCTTACTGATGAAGAGTATTTGATTATGAAAAACCATGTTTTGTATGGTGAGGCACTTTTGGAAAAATGTCCTGGAGAGATGATGCATCTTGCTTGTGTTCTTGCTAAAGAACATCACGAAAGATGGGATGGTTCGGGATATCTTGGCATGAAGGGAGAAGAAATTTCTTATATTGCCAGACTTATGGCAGTGTGTGATGTATTTGATGCCCTTACCTCTGATAGATATTATAAAAAAGGTTGGAGTCTTGAAGAAACATATGACGAGATAATTAGACTTAGCGGAAAGCATTTTGATCCAAAGGTTGTTAGACTTTTTATTCAGAATTTTGACAAATTTAAAGCAATACATAACAAGATGCCAGATAAGCAGAAGTATTAGGATTAGAGTTGGGGGTTAACATGTATAAAGTAATAAATGAATATCTTGGAAAAGTTAACCTTCAGGCTAACGATGACATATACAGAAAGATAGTTGAATATGTAAAGGATATACCTCATGTTATAGCTTGTACTGTAACAGTTAATTTTAAAAGGTATGTAGTTGATATAAAGCTAGATAAATTCGGACTATATAGGGCAGTGGAGATATTCAACCAATTTGACAAAGGTATATCATATCCCTATTCATCTATTCACGTCAGATTTAATGAAGGTTCTTGTGTAAGGTACAGATATGTAACTTGCAGGGAAGATAAAGAAGGTTTTTACTGTGACGTTTTAATTAGATAATTATTGTACATTTTAATTAAAAACAGTTAACATTATAATAACCATATATTACGAAACGCGCTCTCGCTCGGTTGCTCAAGTAGCGGTACTAAGCTCGAAAGTACCTCGCTAAGTACCGACATTCGCAAACGGTTTGTAATATATGGTTATTATATGTTAACTGTTATTTTATATTAAAATGTACGGAAAAGACCTATGACCTTACCCAAGATGTCTACGTCTTTAACTATGATTGGGTCCATGGTGTCATTCTCAGGTTGTAGACGAATATGATCTGATTCCTTGTAGAATGTCTTAATAGTGGCAGAGTCATCAATAAGAGCACATACAATATCCATGTTCTTAGCTGTATTGGCCTCTTCGATAAGAACTAAATCACCATGGAATATACCAGCGTTAATCATACTGTCACCCTTTACCTTTAGCATGAATGTGTTCTTGCCGTTGGCCTTAAGATATTCTGGTGGAACAGGGAAGTAATCTTGAATGTTTTGTTCTGCAAGTATAGGTTCACCACAGGTTACAGTTCCAACTATAGGAACATTAACAATCTCACGTCTAGAGAGATTGAAGTTATCGTCTAAAATCTCAATAGCTCTTGGTTTGGTTGGGTCTTTGCGAATATAACCCTTTGCTTCTAAGGTCTCTAAGTGAGCATGAACAGAAGATGTAGACTTCAAATGTACAGCCTCACATATCTCTCTAACTGCAGGTGGATATCCCTTCGTAAGAATACATTCTTTCATATAATCTAAAATCTCTTGTTGCTTTCCAGATAATGTTCCAGAACCCATAATGTTACCTCCGTTCGTAATAAATATGTTAATGTTATAACTTCTTTTGTAAGATTGATATTAGTATACCACACATTTGTTCTGTTTGCAAACAAATGTTCTGTAAAAATTAAATTAATTTAACAGGTGATATTAAAATAAGAAAAACTACAAAAAAACTTATATATATGATATAATGACCATTGTGGCTATAGGACTTTATTTGCATAATAATGTAACAATATTTAGAGTTTTATATTTTATGTTGACAAAAATAAAATATTTATTTATAATCAAGACGTTTTAATTTGGTAATGAAGTAGTGAATTATCACTTTAAAGTGATAAAGCAAAGGAGATATATATGATTGAAAAATTATTACATACCCCAGAAGGTGTAAGGGATATTTACAATTCAGAATTAAAGAAAAGATTAAAGGTTCAAGAGGAGATTCACTCTGTTTTGTCTTCATATGGATATCATGATATAGAGACTCCATCTTTTGAATATTTTGATATCTTTAATATGGATAAGGGTTCGGCACCTTCAAATGAGATGTATAAGTTTTTCGACAGAAATAATAATACCCTTGTTTTAAGACCAGATATGACACCTAGTATAGCTAGATGTGTTGCTAAGTATTATGTTGACGAGCAGCTTCCTATAAGACTTTGCTATAATGGAAAGACATTTTTAAATGCCCATCAGCATCAGGGAAAACTTAATGAGTGTACTCAGATAGGTGGAGAATTTGTAAATGATGATAGTTCTGCAGCTGATGCGGAGATTATCGCTTGTGTTATAAGCTGTCTGCTTAAGGTTGGCCTTACTGACTTTATGATTGAGATTGGTGAGGTGGATTATTTCAAAGGTCTTATGTTAGAGGCTGGTATAGATAAGGAAACAGAAGGAAAGATTAGAGAATACATTCTTCTAAAGAATTTCTTTGGACTTTCAGAGTTTGTTTCAAAACTTAATATATCAGAGTCTATGAAAAAAGCAATTTCTGGATTTGATATGCTGTTTGGTGGTCTGGATATGCTTGACCATGCCCTTTCTCTTGTTACAAACCAGCAGTCAATAGAAGCCATTAATCGTATGAAAAAGGTTTATACAGCCCTTTCATATTATGGCTATGATAAGTATATTAACTTTGATTTTAGTATGATTAATGGATATAACTATTATACAGGTATAGTATTTAATGGCTATACATATGGAACTGGTGAACCAATAGTTAAGGGTGGTAGATATAACAACCTTCTTTCTCAGTTTGGTAAAGA
>JAGAKD010000194.1 GCA_017625815.1 Lachnospiraceae bacterium
AGTATAAATATAGAGTATCCGCATTTTACAACAATAAAACCTGCACATATGGCTGAGATCCTTACAAACAACAAGGAAAGCACAAAATTTCCTGTTATATTACACCTTGCGGTACCTACTGTCTACGGCAGTTCATCGAGAGATATATTAACATAGCTATTTTCTGTTGTCAACAGATTTTTTTACATATTTTTGACCAGTTTTTGAATTTATTCTGCTCTCACTATGAGAGTTTCATATCCTCTGTCTCTAAGCTCTCTTTGTGCAATAAGTGCTTCCTCTATAGTAGTATATTCTCCTACCCTAACCTGATACAAACCATCATCTTCATATATAGTAGTAAAATATCCATCCTTTGCCAATTGATTCATACTATACTGGGCTGATACCAAGCTTCGGAATATGCCTGTAAGTATCTGGTAGCCTTCCTTTTCTTCTTTATCTAAAATGTCATCATCCATCTGAGAAAGGCTTTTTGAATTAATATTTCTATTATTAGCAAAAACAGGAACAGTCTGTTCATATCCATAAAATGAATTTACCATCCTAGTAGAGTTGTTATTGCCCGTAAGGCCTGCCAATCTTATGGTCTCATCTATGCCATCCGCTATGGCCCGGGCAGTTTCATTAAATTTTGTATCAAAAAGCTGATTATCTATATCGCTGTTAATAAATCCAGCCTCTACCAAAACAGCAGGCATACTGGTTCGTCTCAATACTGCTAGATTTGGCCTTACTTCAACTCCTGCATTTCTATAACCAACCTCTTCTAATTGCTTGTTTATATTTGCCGCCATATCAGCTTTAATTCCTGACTCATCATATATAAGAGTCTCCACACCATTATACTGATTGGCATTTGGCGATGAATTCCTATGAATGGAAACAAAAAAATCTGCTCCACTTGCATTTCCTTTTCTAGCTTTCTGGACTGGTGAATCGTATACATCATCTGTTCTAGTATATTCTACATCATAGCCTTGGCTAGTCAATATCCTACCAACCGCTAATGCAAGATTAAGGGCGTCGTCCTTTTCAAGTCTGCCCTGATAACTGGCACCATTATCATATCCGCCATGACCTGCATCAATCATAATCTTAATAGCCATAACACACCTGTGTAATTTGCTTTATAATAGGATATTCATAATATAGGAATTGGTTATAGCAATCTTGAGATTTCTTTCATTATTCTAATAATCTGTTCTTTATCCTCTGTTTCAAATAAACTAATAGTAGAAGCAATCTCTTCATCATATAACTTATCTTCGTCTCCTGACAATATGTAATCAGCCTCAATTTCCAAGGCTTTACTTATATTATAAAGTACCTCACTAGAAAATCCTTTCTTTCCATTTTCTATTTCTGATAGAAACTTCTGAGATATACCAGCCATAGTTGCCAGAGTCTTCCCCGTATAACCTCTAAGCTTTCTTACCTTGCGTATCCTCTTTCCTACTTCAACATAAAATGTCCCCATATGTATCACTCCTTTGCAAGAATAAAAATATATTCTTTCTAAGATAACACCTATGTCAGCATTTTGTTCATTTTGTAAACGAACTGTGCTTTTTCATCAACGAATCGCACTTATTTACCCCTTTTTTGCCAAAAATAGCCGTTTCGTTGATGATTTCGCCCCATTCGTTTACATTTTCATCTTTTCGACATTTAAAGTCATAAAATTTTTTTCATCTTGCAAAGAGGTGATGTTATGAATAATGTTATGACGACGGAAGAAAAGCGAGAATTAACGCCTTATGAGAAGAAGCTACTTATCTTTTTTTTAAAGTGTATCGCTTCTGAATTAAGTAAAATTGTTATTTTTTCAATTATATTTTCCATATTGGGTTTGACCAAAGAGTTCATATCCGCACTCTTTTTTTTAATGATATTTAGAACCTCTAGTGGTGGAATTCATTGTCATAGTTATCTAGGCTGCCTCTGTGTGAGTTTTTTAATTCTTTCCTCAGGCATGGCCCTTGGGATGTTCGTATACTTACCAATAAGTATTATGATCATTTTAACCATAACCATAAAAAATATTATTTATAGGCTCGCGCCCGTTCAATCCAAAACAAGGCCTCCACTTGAGGAAAGATTAGTCCTAAAAGCAAAAAGACGTTCATCTATGTCCGTAATGCTTTACTTAATCTTATTATTGGTATGTGGGCTTAACACATTTACCAATATTGGCTTCTGGCTATTATTACTCCACATAGTACAGTTATATATAGCAAATAAAATAAGGAGGTATGAGAGATGAGATTATTAAATTCAATATTTGATATGATTTTCCCTGAAAATCTAGTTAGTCTTCTATTTTTTGGTGAACCAGAGTTCCCAGACAAAGATGCAGCTTAAAAACAAAACGGAAGCACTATAAAGTGCCTCCGTTTTTCTATATGACAATACTAAATTTTAACCAATTCACATTATCTCTTAATATATTATCAACTAATATATTACCATTCAATTTATTCACAACATTTTTTACAGAATATAAGCCTAGTCCTCTATTTTCTCCTTTAGAGCTATATCCACATTCAAACATATTACTAATTTCACTATACCCTATATACTCAGAAATATTTTCCACTTCGATTTTATAAACATTATTTGTTTCACATATCTCCAACTTTATTACTTTCTCCAAATGACTATTTTTATCATAGTATTCCATAACGTTTGTTAATAATACTCCTATAATTTCTATTACCTCTTTTGTTTTAATATCAACATCTCTATTTATCACATTTATATCATATCTTACATCAAGACCTTTATTATGCATCTTCTCACACAAATTATACACATAACCAGCTAAAATAGAATTATTACATTTTGTCAATATTTTATCAAATTTACAGTCACTTTCCAAAACATCAATATATTTTTTCTGCATCTCAATTAACTGTTCTAAAGAATCAGCAGACAAATGCATACTGCATATAGCGGATAGCTGATTCTTATAATCATGTTGCCTCATTCTAACTACTTGTAATAATTCTTCATATGCTCCTCCATACATATTATGCATTTGCAATTTCAAATTTGCGTTTTCTAATTCATATACTTTCTTTTGAACTCGCAACATATATACCATTTCTACAGCAAGAACCGTAAAGAAAAATACCACAATATAATTTATTTGTCTTGAATGCTCAAATTGCACCTTGATACAAACAAAAAATAATACTAACGTTATTAAGAAGAATACATTATTCTTATTAATCATTAGTTTAATCTTCTTTTTACTTACAACAAAGCACGCTATATAGAGTAAAATAGAAATAATAGCAGAAAAAATACTCATCAAAAAACATATAAACTGTTCATTATCAAATGTTTCAAACACCAAATCAAATGCAAATACTACGACTACTTCTATAAGCCCTAGCAAACATACTGATAAGAGAGATTTGACTATCGTTGTCTTAATCTTCTCATCAAACATTTTCTTAGCCCATATAACAGCACACACCACAATAAATATTATAAAAAATTTATTCAGTATTTTGTATGAACATAAAACAGACAATGGCACATATACACCTGAAAACCCAACCTCCAACCATCTCTTCTCTATCTTCTTTCCAAACACTATATGTAGGCAAAGCCAGGTTGTAATACTTTCAAACAAAATTGTAACTACATTAATCATTTCTTCAACATTTCCCTAAACTTCTTTATCATTGGTTTTGCAATTTCTATCATCTCATCAATGTCCCTAAACTTAATATATCTATTAGGGAAATCAACATACTCTATGTGTTCCTTATTGACGATGGTGTTTCTACTACACATTATAAAATGAGGTGAGTTAAGTTCACTCACCATTTCGGAAACACCTATACGTGCTACTATTATTTCATCCCTAACCGTTTTAACCCTTGTTTTATATCTAATATTTTGAACAAATACAATATCCTTAGTTTTGATTGGGTATATTATCCCTTCTTTCCTTAGATACATATATTTGTCTTCCTCAACTACTGGAAAGTTCAATGCTTGTTTAATCAACCTTTTCACTTCATCAGCATCAAATGGTTTCTCTATATAACCATAGCAATGTAATTCTGAATACGAAAATAGCTTAGGGTCCTCTAGTGAAGTCACAAAAATAACAGGCGTAAATTCATACGACTTATTCTGTCGTATAGTTTGGACTATCTCAAGTCCAGAAACATCTCCCCTGTTATTTTTAGCATCTAGAATTATATCCACCAAGAACAAATGAATAGTATTTGAAGAAAGCATACAATATGCCTGTTCCATATTATATGCCTTCAAAACGTTAACCTCTGGTATATCTGCCAATATTGCACACAACCTATCCATGTGGTATTCCATATCTTCAATTATCAAAACATTCCTTATCATATATCTTTTGTATCCAATATCTTATTTGTTAATTCTATAGTTTCCTCGATGTCTCCATCTTGGTTATCACTTTTTTTGCGCAAGAAATAGTGCATCAGTCTTGAGTATATTATCATCTTATCTTCTTCAGAACAATTCTGCACGCCATACCACGCATCATTCAAATCCTTGAAATCACCAAATAGGATAAGATCTGCTGAAATGTGGAATTCCTTTTTAAGATTATTTAATACATTCACTGATATATTATTTTCCGCACTCTCGATTTTCTTGTATGCCGATAGAGAAATATTTATCTTGTTCGCAAATTCTTCCTGTGTGTAGTTCAAAGCTTCTCTTACAGCTTTAAGCCTTAAGGCTTTTTCCATTTTTTCAGAGGTTATTTTTCGAACAGCCATAATACCACCTTAATTTCTTTGTTTCCTTAAATTATAACTGTTTCCTCAGAAAATAAAATCCATCAACAATGCACCCTCGGTACATTATCAGTGTACTTTCTTTACATTTTATTACATTTGTATGTATCATCACTTAACCCATAGGTAATATGCCCATAAAAATAGAGTAGAGCAATATCTGATTTCTCAAACATTGCTCTACTCTAAGCTAATCATATGACAATATATTTGTCTGACTAACCATTGCAAATATCCTTCTAAGCATACCATCAACTCATACCTATGAATTAATACCTATCCAATATAGTAACCTATTAAATACTGATATTTTTCATTTGTATGAACTCTTCCCCAAGATGCATATAATCTTAACAGATTACCTATCGGAAGTACTCCATACCTAGAAATATTCACCTATTCGAAATATGTACTTGTAGGGTGTTAGTCTAATATGATTAACACATTCATTATACACTTAAATTGTATTTTTTCAATATGACATCTAGGGCTTATTTTATTGCACCCTACACACAAAAATAATGGCGTTCGAATTAAACGCCATTATTTTTTATGCACAAACATCGATAATGTATTTTTTTATCTCGTCCTTATTCTCGCCTGTTGCTATAGCTAGTTCGCTGCACAAACCTTCTTCAGCGATTTTTAGATATCTCTCATCCGTAGCAGTAATCTTCTTGCCACTATCTTCTCTTTCCCTTTTACGGAGCATAAGTGCTTTTATAAATTGCACCCACAGTCTAAGGTCACCATTCCTAAGAACCTGTCTGTAGTTATCATCTCTTAATCTGTCGTTAGCAATAGACATTGGTTCTAATTCCTTTGCATCATCAAGAATGCTTCTCGCCTCATCTGCCGTAACCACTTTACGAAGAACTATCTTATCATTGTCCGCAGGGCAAAACAGTCTACTTTCTCTGGTTTTCTCAGGAACCAGCACATAGTAAAGTCTGCTATTATCTGCACCTGAGATATCAGGGTGAGTTATATCGACTACTTGGCATATTCCATTCTGACCGTATACAATATAATCTCCTACATCAAACATTATCTGCCTCCTAATTCCAGTTCAATCACAACGTTTCCTAGTTATCATTCTAACAAATATTTTTGACAAAGGTAAGCAAAATTTTACCATAAAATTTATTTTCGGAGTTTGTCACAGTTACACCTATACTTTTTTTGTTAATTTTAACAATGCATAAAAAATAAAAAAGTGGGAAGTGCACGCCTTCCCACTAATTCACTCAATAAAACCTCTAAAATTCTTCTCCACAAGCTTTCTAGGAACCATTATAGAATGCTGACACTCTAAACATTTTAATCGAAAATCCATACCAACTCTCTGAATCTCCCACTGGTTTGCTCCACAAGGATGTGGTTTTTTCATTTTTATTATCTGTCCTACAGAAAAATCCATATATCCTCCTATAGAATATGATTTTTAAAACTCTAAGATATACTCTGTCAGTTCTTTTGCTGTATCAACTATCTTAAGTGCCCCCGCAGTCTCAAGCTCTAACCTATCACCATACCCAAAAGTAACACCTATATGGTCAATGCCAACTGCCTTAGCACCCTCTATATCAAACTTTCTATCACCTACCATAACTGTAGATGATATTCCATCAACATGATTAATTCCAGATGTTTCTAAAAGATACCTTAGGACAAGCTCCTAGTTGTCTCTAGAGCCATCTAACTGACTTCCTGCCACTATATCAAAATAGGAATCTAAACCTATATGCTCTAGAATCTTTTTTGCATATATCTCTGGTTTTGAGGTAGCAACATACAGCTTGCAACCAGCATTCCGTAAAGAAGCAAGAGTTTCTTCAATTCCAGGCATAATCTCATTCTCAATTATACCCTTGTCAGAATAGTACTCTCTATACAAAGCTACAGCACGTTCCACTTCCTCCTCTGTAAATCCGTAAAACTCCCTAAAGGAATCCCTGAGAGGTGGCCCAATAAATTTGTACAAGCTAGTTCTATCTGTAACTTCAATTCCAAACTTATCAAGGGCATATATTATACCGTTGGTAATCCCAAGGGCTGGCTCTGTAATTGTACCGTCTAAATCAAAGAATATATACTTATATCTCATATATTGGCCTCTATTTGTTGAGTTCTATGATTACGCTCTTTCTTGTTATAATTCCAATGAAGCATTTTCTATCGTCTACAACAGATAGGAAATTCCTATCAAGTATCTTTTCGTATACATCTGCTTTGGATACTGTGTTGAGCACACAACCCTCAACATCATTTTTTACAATATCAGCAACCCTATATTTCTTAAGGTTGTCTCTTCCTTCCTCCATTACAACACGAAGAAAGTCCCCCTCGCTCACAATTCCGATGTATGCCCCCGTATCATCTATAACTGGCACTGCAGAATAACCACTATTTATCAAAAATTCCACTGCACTATCCAGTCCATCATTCGCATTTAAGTATGTAAGCATTTGCTTTGGTACCAAAATACTGAATATGTTCATTTGTACCCTCCATTATTATAATTGCTCTGCCATTTCAAGAAGTAACTTCTCTGTCTTATCCCATCCAAGGCAAGGATCTGTTATTGACTTTCCATAACAGCCTCCTCCGATTGGCTGATTGCCATCTTCAATATAGCTTTCTACCATAACACCCTTTACTAATTTCTTCACATCCTCAGAATGTCTTCTGCAGTGAAGTATCTCGTTTACTATACGAGGCTGCTCATCCCACTTCTTTCCTGAATTATTGTGATTTGCATCAACAATACAAGCAGGATTAGCTAAATTGAACTTTGCATACATATCCCAAAGTAACTTTAAGTCCTCATAATGATAATTTGCTATTGACTGTCCACTCTTATTGAGAGAACCTCTAAGTATACAATGTGCAAGTGGATTACCATCTGTCTTTGTCTCATATCCTGAGAAAAGGAATGTATGCTTTGACTGTGCAGCAACACAAGAATTGAGCATAACATTGTAATCACCACTTGTTGGATTCTTCATACCTACAGGTACGTCCATACCACTTGCTGTAAGTCTGTGAGCCTGATTCTCAACACTTCTTGCACCAATGGCAACATAAGAAAGAATATCCTCAAGGTATGGCCAGTTATCAGTATAAAGCATCTCATCTGCTGCAGTAAGACCAGTCTCCTTAATGGCTCTAATGTGCATCTTTCTGATAGCCTTAACACCCTCGATAAAATCTGGCTTATCCTCTGGGTTTGGCTGGTGTAACATACCCTTATAGCCAGAACCGTTAGTTCTTGGCTTATTAGTATATATTCTAGGAATAATAAATACCTTGTCCTTTACCTTTTCCTGTACCTTAGCAAGTCTGTTGAGGTAATCAAGAACAGAGTCCTCATAATCTGCTGAACAAGGTCCAATAATAGCTATAAACTTGTCTGACTCTCCAGTGAAAATCTTCTTTATCTCAGCGTCTCTCTCTGATTTAATTTTGACTAATTCTGCTTCCATAGGGAAGGCTTCTCTTATTTCCTGTGGACCAGGAACCTTCTTAATCATATGTAATGCCATTACACTATCCTCCATATATTTGAATTATAATTATTCTCAAAAAACCACCATATATTATACTCCTAATATAACATTTGTTCAAGGAAAAAAGAGGACACCCAAAGGGCCCTCTTTTAAAAACTATTCTATAGATTTCAAAGATTCTGCCATATGAATGGCTTCTATCTTTCCACGCATAGCCCAATCCACCATTCTGAGGAAAAGTATTACTATAACCACAGTTAAGATGTAACTTAATGGCAACAGTGTCTCCTTAATAATAAACATATCTACCTTTATCTGAGATATAATGAAACCGTTTAACAAAACGCCAAGTGGAATACCAACAATTATACCCATAACAGTTAGCACCAGATTTTCTCTAAAAACATACGCTCCCGTTTCTCTGGAATAAAAACCAAGTACTTTGATAGTAGCAATCTCTCGCACTCTTTCAGTTATATTTATGTTACTCAGGTTAAATAACACTATAAAGGCCAGTGCTCCTGCGCAACCGATAACTAACCATACAACTACATCCAACATCTTCATTGTGTTAGAAATCATATTCTTTACTTCCTCCACAACTGTTACGTTCAAGACATTGTCCTGCTCTGATATGCTAGCACCCAGCTCATAGGC
>JAGAKD010000195.1 GCA_017625815.1 Lachnospiraceae bacterium
CGTATACCTCTTCTTCAATTTCAGATTCAACTTGGATTTCTTCCTCGATTTCCTCTTCAGTCTCAACTTGGATTTCCTCTTCGATTTCCTCTTCAGTCTCAACTTCAATGTCTTCTTCGACTTCTATCTCAAGTTCTTCTTCAGATTCAACCTCAGTCTCTTCCTCAATTTCTAATTCTGGTTCTTCAGAAATCTCTTCCTCGTATACCTCTTCTTCAATTTCAGATTCAACTTGGATTTCTTCCTCGATTTCCTCTTCAGTCTCAACTTGGATTTCCTCTTCGATTTCCTCTTCAGCCTCAACTTCAATGTCTTCTTCGACTTCTATCTCAAGTTCTTCTTCAGATTCAACCTCAGTTTCTTCCTCAATCTCTGATTCTGGTTCCTCGGAAATTTCTTCCTCAACCTCTACTTCTGATTCCTCCGGAACATCTTCACATACTTCAGTATCCACATCGGTGTCTTGTTCAGGAGTTATATCTTCAACATAAGATTGCATTTCTCCAAATCCATCATCCTCTGATGAAGAGAAATCATCTACCTCAAACTCTACATCATCTGCATCTTCTGACAAGTCAATGTCATCAAACACAAATTCTGTCTTTCGTTTCTGTATAAATGTAGGTTCATCATTATCATTTTTCAGCGCACTAATACTATCAAAAGGATTAGCAAATTCTTCGTCTCGCAATCCTTCTATTGTCTCAGACTCCGCAGCAAAATCATTATCGTCTATGTCTACGGATATGATAGGATTATGTTTGTTGACATGTATTTCTCGCATCTGAACCTCTTCTTTATCGCTATCTTCAGATTCAACATCTGCATCAGTATCTTCAGATTCAACTTCTGTATCATCATCTTCTGACGCAGATACATCTTCTTCAACATCTGTACCATCAGCTGTTTCAACCGCTACTTCAACATCTATAGTTTGCTCAACAGAAGTTTCTTCAACAACACTTTCCTTGTTATCTTCTACTACAGTTTCAGTAACAGGTTCTGTTGTATCTTCTTTCTTTTCTTGTGCCTCTGAAGTTGTGCCAACTTCTTCTGCTATTTTTTCTTCTGTTTCTTCTACGGTCTCATCAACTTTTTTCTTCTTTGAGAATACCTTCTTAAACAATCCTTTTGCTTTAATCTTTTCTGTTTCAATATCCACAACATCTACGTCAACTTTAGTTTCACTATCGTCACCCTCAGTTGCTTCTTTTGTCTCATCATTATCAGCCTCAGCCTCTTCCTTCTTAAGCTTTTCTTGTTCTTTAAGGAATTTTTTTAATTTTCTTTTTGTGCCGATTTCTACTTCTTCATAATCATCTACCATTATGGTTATCTCGGCTTCTCTTGGGTTAATCCTTAAATCATCCGCTTCAAGAAGCTTAGCCTCTTCTTGTCTAAGTCCTTCCTGCTCAGGATCATCATCTTCAGCTTTCTGTGTTGGATAAATATCAAAATATTTATCAACCTCTGTCTTGCCTTTTTGAATATCCTCAATAATTCTGCTATATTCGCTATTCTTGTATGTTGCTTGAAAATCCGAAGCTATAATATCCGCTTCCTTACTCTTACCATTTTTCATAAGGAGTAAAAAAGTCTCAAAGCTCCAATCATAATCAAGATTGTGCAAATAATACGGATGCACAAGAGCTTCTAGTTCAACATAATTTTCATCACAAGCCTTTGAATAAACATACTTTACCTGATTAGTCTCTTCGTTACCTTCATCAGCGTCAAACATGTATATGTCATAATACTGTTTAGCCAAATCCTTGTATCCCATCAATAGATACAACTGCACAAGTGCAAAAATAACTCTCTTTCCTTCTGGTGCCAATCTATGAGCCATTATCAAAATTCTACGTGCATCGACATATCTGCCATTCTTTGTATAAATATCACCGCACACTCGCAAAAATTGAGGATTCAGCGATTTAGATAAATCTTGACTATCCAATATATCTAACGCAAGTTCATATTCTCTTTGTTCTGCCAGCTCCTTTATCTTATTAACGCTGGTCATACTAAGACCTGAGCCCATATCATTCACCTCAAATAAAGTCATTATTTTAAGTTTATCACACAGCTAGGGCTTTTACAATAATTAATGTCCCTCGAATACCTTTTCAACCTTCTCAATAACTGTGTCTTTCATATTGCCTCTTGTCTTCTCATACTGGAGACCTGACTCCATAATCTCAAGAAGCTCCATTCTATATTCACTATCAATATCCTTGATGTACTCCATAAGAACATCTTTAATTTCAATAACGTATTCCTTAGTCTGCATCTTAGCAATCATCTCATCTGGATTGAACTTAGATGTGCTCTTCATGTCTTCCTGCTTACGTGAACATACCATGCACTCTTCTGAGCCTGCCTCATTCACGTAACCACAGTTACATGTCCAAATCATACCGTCTGTCTTATATTTTTCAACAGCATCAATACCTCTCTTCTCCTTCAATGCTGCAAGTCTATGTAATGGCATATCAACATTAATAGGTAAATCATTACATGCAAATACACCTCTACTTGTTACATACTTAGAAATTGTAACCTTTGAATCCTTGATAAGAAGAATATCCTTAGCAGGAAGCTTACAATCAATAGGATTAGATTCAATAAGAGTTACATTACCTCTCTCAAAAACAAAGTCGAGATTCTTGAGTAATAACTTCTCCTCATAGAGATTAGTGAGCTCAACATCTGCTCTTATTGCCTTGATATCATCCATGTTGTAATTGTAAAAACTTGTAGATATCTTAACATCCTTTTGGTTTCCAGTTAATGTAATTCTTACAGGTCTTGGAACAAGTCTGTTGTAGTAGTTACTTACATATAACTCTTTGCTAATAATATGCTCTTCTACAACCTTTTTCTGTAATCTTACTGCTGTACCAGAAACAACTGTACCAACTGAATTGTTACCAAACTGTGTATAGTTAAGCTCAAGACCGATAACCGCATCAGCCTTTCTATTCTGAGCAATCTTCTTAATCTTCTCCATAGCTATATCATTAGCTTGCTCAAGCTTGCTTGTGAGCTTTTCACTCTCAGCGTCAGACATCTCAGTAACACCTGTAGCAATACCCTTTAAGATGTTCGAAGCAAGAACTGTCTGTGCACTAACAAACCCCAAATATTCCTTAATCTCGTAGCCTTCAAAATCAAAACCCGAAGTAAACATAATTTCTGCCATATCTTCATCCTCCAATAAATTATATTTGCAAAAAACACATAAAGAAATTATATCATAATTATTCATCATTTAAAAGTGTTTTTGTTGCTTTTATTACAATTGCTAAATGTTTTTTGTGCAATAACGCCAAATTAATGTACAAATAGTTAACTAAAACTCAAGAGGAGAGCTATTTTCATACTTGTAGAAAAAGAACTCCAAGTCAAAATATGTATGCTCGTCACTATCAGCAACTATTTTCCAGTTGTCCATCTTGTCTAAGTTAGGGAAATAAGTATCAGCATCATAATTATAGTTTATCTTTGTAACATGGGCGTATTTACAATATGGCAATAACATCTCGTAGATTTTGCCTCCACCAATTACAAAAATCTGTTTATCCTTGTATTCCTTAAGTTTATCAAACAGTTCATCCTTCGAGTGAACTATTATTCCACCTTTTACATTAAAATTAGGATTGGTGGACATTATAATATTGTCTCTACCAGCAAGGGGTAAACCATTTGGAAAGCCTGCTAATGTTTTTCTTCCAAGTATCACAACATGTCCCATGGTTGTTTGTCTAAAAAATTTGTGATCCTCAGGAATAGAAACTAATAAATCCCCCTTGTTTCCAATGGCCCAATTATTATCAACTGCTACTATTAAATCCATATATACCTCCTAATATACTAAACCGCTATGGGAATATTTGTAATTTGTTCACCGTATTGATAATCCTCTACAATAAGATCTTTGGTAGTAAAATCATAAAAGTTCTTTATATCCGGATTCAAACTAACTTTAGGTGCTGGGAATTCTTCTCTAGTAAGTAACTCTTGAATCATCGGAATATGTCTATCATATATGTGAGCATCAGCAATAATATGTATAAGTTTACCCGCAACCATATTATTTACTTGGGCAATCATCATAAGAAGAATCGCGTATTGTGCTACATTCCAACCATTTGCAGCTAACATATCCTGGCTTCTTTGGTTTAAAATAGCATTTAAAACCATTTGTCCATTTTCTTCAGTTACATTGTATGTCATTGAATATGCGCAAGGGTCCAAATGTCCGGTAGCAAGATTATGATATTGATACATATTAGTCATAATTCTACGGCTAAATGGTGTCTCTTTTAATTGATTAAGCACATAATCCATCTGGTCAATTTCATTACCTTTATACATGAATTTTTCACCAATGGTATATCCATATGCTGTACCAATTGAGCCATTTTCATCTGCCCACTGATCCCAAATGTGACTGTTTAAATTATTGATATTGTTATTTTTCTTTTGGTATATCCAAAGAATTTCATCCATGGCAGACTTAAGAGCAATTCGTCTTAATGTAATAGCAGGAAATTCTTTTCTTAAATCATATTCATTTACAACGCCAAACTTTTTAATGGTATATGCATATTCACCATCTTCCCACTTAGGTCTTACTTTTTCGCCTTTAGTATTTGTGCCATTTTCAATAATATCTTTACAAGTTTGTTTAAATAATTGATCTGCGTAACTCATATGACTATAATGTCTCCTTCATTAAAATTATTCTTGAAAAAAAACTTTTATTATGTTAGTATCAACCAATCGGAGGTGAATACTATCTATGTTACATGAAGACTTCGGGCTTCGTCTAAAACTCATTCGCCGTTATCGACGCCTCACTCAGGTAGACGTATCCAAGCTTTTGAAAATATCAAGACAAGCCTACAGCAATTACGAACAAGGAAGATGCTTGCCACCACCAAATACTCTCGCAAGCTTATCTGTAATCTTAAATTCAAATCTTTTTTCTTATTTTTTACAAGATGCTATTCAAAATGAATATCCTGAAACTACTATCCAATTAAAAAAACAACAAAAGTCAAAAAAAGGAGGTAAGCGAATGTCTCAAACACCCTTTGCAACTACCCTTACAGAAAAAAGAATAGCCGCAGGCTATACACAAAGCCAAGCCGCCGACCTACTCTATTTATCACGTTCCACCTATAATCATTATGAAAACGGAACAAGAATCCCTTCAGCTGAAATATTAATCGAAATATCTCTATTGTATAAAACAGACATTTTGGATCTTCTAATTCCTCTTGTTCCTGCTGACTCACTAAAAGATTTACCTATCTATACAAAAATATCATCTAACGAAAACCTAAGTTTGGAAGAAAAGCAAATACTTTCTTACTATAGATCCTTAGACACAAGTGAAAGAACCGCCCTATCTAACATGGCATGGCTACTCAACAGAACCCACGCTGATATATCCTAAACAGCTTTATCAATAAAACTACCAGCTAAAATAGAACCTTCAACGCTCTTTCTATTTTTCTCATATGGATTACTTTCCGAATAGCTGATGGCTGTTTTTGTAAGCCCTCCAGCCACATAATTTCTGCCACACTCTGGACAAGTGCTCATCTTCAAAGAAACAGTTGCACTAATAAGTTTAGCTCCTGGTTTATTGCCCTTAGCAATAGCATTTGCCACATGCTGTCTCTCATGTGCACTAACCTTTGCATATGCCTCTTCTGGTTTAATTACACCCGGCGTCTTAAATGATACGTCACTCTCATTAGAACCATCTACATATTTGCGATTTTCACAAGTAGAACACTCTGTTGTTGCTTTTACCTTAGAAGAACTATCTACGGTATTATCAGTATTGACAGGCGTAACACGACCAATGTTACTAACTGGAATTGTATAGTTATTGCTCATTCCACCAATATACATAAACAGTCCTCCTTTACTACATAATTACTATTATAATTTTACTATATTTTATGGTTATTCACAAGTAGTTTTGTTTCTTCTTTTTTCAGCTTCTACTCGGCTAAAAATGCAGCCACAATAATCCTGCCTATATAGATTGTACTCCTTAGAAAGTTCAATAGATCTAGCATAACCATTTTTCTTTTTAAAATCACTATACAGATAAGAAATGTTATATTCTTCTGACAAGGAAGCTCCTATTTCATTTATCCAACTTGCATTTTTGTGAGGACTTATGGACAAAGATGTTGTGAACAAATCAAAACCATGCTCTTTTGCATATCTCGCTGTTTCATGCATTCTAAGTTCATAACATTTGTAACATCTAGCCCCTCTTTCTGGTTCTTCCTCTAACCCTTTTGACATTTCAAAAAAAAGAGAAGGCTCATAACCGCCCTCAATCACTTTCACACTTTTAGCAAAAGGTGCTTCAGCTACAAATCTATTAATCTCTGCCAATCTTTTTTTATATTCTTCTTCCTCGGTTATATTAGGATTATAGAAAAAAATTGTAATATTATACTCATTCTCCAAGAGTTCTAAAACGTGAGAACTGCAGGGTGCACAGCATACATGTAATAGCAATTCTTCTTTTTTATTAGCCATACTCTTATCCATAATATCTCCTAGCATTTCTAACAAATTTTTTTATAGAAAAAAGCACCTAAAAAAGTAAATTTAGGCACATTTAACAGTTGACTTTGTCAATAATATACAATATACTATTCTTAGATAAAAACGTATAATATGTATGTTATAAAAGTGCGTTCATATAATGTATCTATTATAATATTCTATTCATACGATATCAAGTATAATATTGTATTGCCAG
>JAGAKD010000196.1 GCA_017625815.1 Lachnospiraceae bacterium
AAGATACAAACCTAGCCATACCAGGAGCCACAAACAAAAAAACATCAGACATGAGTAATAGAGTAGAGCTTATAAATGAGTCTAATCCAACTTGTCTTATAAGCATACATCAAAATGCTTATTCAGACCCAGGTGTAAAAGGGGCTCAGGTATTTTACTGTAGTCAGTCCGAGGAAAGTAAAAAGCTAGCGGAGACAATCCAAGCAAGCCTAATAGAAAATCTGGATCCTGTGAATCATAGACAAATAAAAACGGGAGATGATTATTACATATTAAAAAAGACAATCTGCCCAAGTGTAATTATAGAATGTGGCTTTTTAAGTTGTCCGTCTGAAGAAAGCAAGCTAATAGATGAAGGCTACCAAGAAAAGTTAGCAGAGGCGATAAGTGAAGCCATATGCAATATTTATAAGTAGAGAAGTATCTATAAATTAAGATGGAGTGTATACATATTTACAAACCGTTTGCGAATGTCGGTACTTAGCGAGGTACTATCGAGCTTAGTACCGCTACTTGAGCAACCGAGCGAGAGCGTGTTTGAAAATATGTATACACTCCATCTTAATTTCATGTGATACTATATGTATTAATATATCGCATATAGCTCCTACAATCTGATGTCTATGTTTGCACCAATGTTAGGATTCACTGACTGCTCCATCATACGAGTAATCATATCACCACTTGTTTCTACAGCATCAAGAGACTTCTTCAATATAGAAATATCTATGGCATTCATAGAACGAGTATCTGTCAAAGATATATTGGTACTTCCGAGAGAAGTTATATTCATATGATCAGCCTCCTTAAATAAAAATGTTACTAAAATTATTATAACCTTTGAATTACAATAATGCAAGGGAAATTAAGGATAAAATGTGAATTTAAAAATAGGGTGTTGACAAGAAATGTAACAATTGCTATAATGGCGATGTAACAATTTGTAACATATTTGTAACAAATGAGAAAAACGTCGAATTTCGGAGGTAATTTTATGATACGACCATCTAAAAAATGGTTAGCATATTTCGCCATAGCAGGTGTTTGTTTTTCAGCACTTGGTACATATGATATTAAGGCAGACAGTATTTATAGCGATGAAAACGTTAGTATTTCATCAGCAGTAGACAGATATATAGCATCAAATCTCGCTGCAGAGGCAACTGAGGAGGTAACTACTGAGGTTGCAACTACAGAGGAAGCTGTTGAGGTTGCTGAACTTGAGCAGGTTGACTTCTCTCAGGCATTAGGTACATCTCTTCTTAGTATGCCGGCTCCTGTGGTAGAAGAGGCACCTGAAACTGTGGATTGTCAGTATCCGGAGTATGCAAACAAAGCAGTTATTACTATTAACAACTATGTTAATATAAGAGAAGAAGGAAATACTAATTGTAACGTTTTAGGAAGCGCAGCTCCTGGTGAGATAGTAGAAGTTGTTGAGAAGGGTGCTGAGTGGTCACTCATTAAGGTTTACGGTATTGAAGGATATATCAAGAATGAATTCCTTGCTTTTGGTGATGAGGCAGCAGAGTTCGTTGAGAATGACTACGAGAGAATAGCGGTTATCAACTCTGGTTCACTTAGACTTAGAGAGGGCGAGAGTCTTGATAGCAAGTGTCTTGCTTATCTTTCTGCAGGCGCAAGCTATGTGGTTATTTCTGAGGGAACAGAATGGACAAAGATTCAGGTTAATAGCAACCTTTCAGGATATGTTAAGAATGATTACATTACCATTACCAATGGTACACCAAATAATTTCGCGGCAATCATAGCTCAGGAGGAGACTACAACAGAGGCTCCATCAACATCTGCACCTACAACAGAAGCCCCAGCTACAGATGTTCCAGCAGGAAGCTCAGGCATCACTGGTTGTACAGGTCAGGATGTAGCTAATTTTGCAGTACAGTTTGAGGGTAACCCATATGTTTATGGAGGAACTAGTCTTACAAATGGTGCTGACTGTTCGGGATTTGTTCAGAGTGTTTATGCTAATTTTGGCATTTACATTTCACGTACAGCAGGTTCTCAGTCAAATGAAGGTATTGCTGTAGATGAAGCAAATATCCAGCCGGGAGACCTTGTATTCTATGATCACAATACAGGTTCAGTAGAGCATGTTGGTATTTATATTGGCAATGGTCAGATTATCCATGCTAGTACATCAAGAACAGGAATTATTATTGCGGATATGCATTATAGCAATGTATTTAAGATTCGTAGATTAATATATTAGAATTTTAGAGCCCACAATTTATATAATGTGTGATTAGGACTGTCTGATAGGGCAGTCCTTTTTCTTGCTATTATTGATAAGATATAATAGTGTTATTTTTGGTTAAAATGTATAAAAAATTCTTCCAAAGTACCATTTCTTATGGTATAATGTCTTTAGTGTATCACTTTTGTGGCACATTAGTTTGACCAAAAAGGAGTGGGGCATATGAATTACATTATTAGTGGTAAGAACATTGAGGTTACAGAGGGACTTAAATCAGCTATTTACGACAAGCTCGGCAGATTAGAAAAGTTTTTCGTAGAAGATACTGATGTACAGGTAACATTCTCAGTAGAAAAGGAGAGACAGAAAATCGAGGTTACTATCCCTATGAAGGGACACATCATTAGAGCAGAACAGTCTAGTGATGATATGTATGTATCTATAGATTTAGTTGTTGAGGTTATTGAGCGTCAGGTTACACGTTACAAGAAGAAGATTGTGGATAAGGAGCAGAACGCAGCTTTTATCCAGAATGATTTCTTCAATGTAGATGAGGACGACGATGAGGAAGTTAAGATTATCAGAAGCAAGAGATTTGCAGTAAAGCCTATGTATCCAGAAGATGCATGTGTGCAGATGGAGCTTCTTGGACATAACTTCTTTGTATTCCGTAACGCAGAGACAGATGAGGTTAACGTAGTGTACAAGCGTAAAGGCAGTACATACGGACTTATCGAGCCAGAATTCTAGAATATGATTATTGGTGGCTACACTTATGTGTGGCCACTTTTTTGTTTCAAAAAAACTTGCCTAACTACTTGAATAATGTTATATTAAAGGTTATGATGCAATAACTGTATTGTAGGAAATATTCCCATATTTGAAGTATGTTACCTTAACATATTTGAGAATATTTAAAATATACTTAAGTGTTTTCTGTATTGGAGACATAGTTTGGAGGTTAAATATGAGCCTAATGGAGAAAATATTCGGCACACATAGTGAGAAGGAGCTTAAGAAGATTTACCCTATCGTTGATAAGATTGAAGCTCTTGACGAGCAGATGCAGGCACTTAGTGATGACGAGTTAAAGGCTAAGACAGTGGAGTTTAAGGAGAGACTTGCTAATGGTGAGACTCTTGATGATTTGTTAGTTGAAGCATTTGCTGTAGTAAGAGAGGCATCTGTTAGAACTCTTAAGATGAAGCATTATAGAGTTCAGCTTATTGGTGGTATTCTTTTACATCAGGGACGTATCCCTGAGATGAGAACTGGTGAAGGTAAGACACTTGTATCAACTTTGCCAGCATACTTAAATGCTCTCGAAGGTAAGGGTGTACACATCGTTACAGTTAACGAATATCTTGCTAAGCGTGATGCTGAGTGGATGGGACAGATACACGAATTCTTAGGTCTTAAGGTTGGCGTTGTACTTAACGCTTACAATAAGGATGAAAGACGTGCTGCCTATGAGTGTGATATCACTTATGTTACTAACAATGAGTTAGGTTTCGATTATCTTAGAGATAACATGGTTATATATAAGGAACAGCTTGTTCTTAGGGACTTAAACTATGCTATCGTGGATGAGGTTGACTCTGTTCTTATCGATGAGGCTAGAACACCACTTATTATTTCTGGTCAGAGTGGCAAGTCAACAGAGCTTTATAAGATGTGTGACTTCATCGCTAGACGTATGAAGAGAGGTACAGCATCTATGGAGGTGCGTAAGCTCGATGCAATCCTTGGTAATGTACCGGACGAAGATGGAGATTACTTAGTAGATGAGAAGGATAAGCAGGTTGTGCTTACAGCTCAGGGTGTTAGAGAAGTAGAGCAGTTCTTCCATATAGAGAACTTTTCTGATGCTGAGAATATTGATATTCAGCACAATATGATTATGGCTCTCAAGGCCCATGCCCTTATGTTTAAGGATAAGGATTATGTTGTTCAGGACGATCAGGTTCTTATTGTAGATGAGTTTACAGGACGTATTATGCCAGGTAGAAGATTCTCAGATGGACTTCATCAGGCTATAGAAGCAAAGGAAAATGTTAAGGTTAGAAGAGAAAGTAGAACTCTTGCTACTATTACATTCCAGAACTTCTTCAATAAGTATAAGAAAAAAGCAGGTATGACAGGTACAGCTCTCACTGAGGACATAGAGTTCAAAGAAATTTACGGTATGGATGTTGTAGTTGTTCCTACTAATTTACCAGTACAGAGAATTGACCATGAGGATTCTGTATTTAAGACTAAGAAGGAAAAGTTAGACGCTATTATCAGATCTATTCAGGAGTCACACGAAAAGGGACAGCCAGTTCTTGTTGGTACTATTACAATTGATGCATCAGAAGAGCTTAGTAAAATGCTTTCTAAGAAGGGCATTCGTCACAATGTCCTCAATGCAAAGTTCCATGAGCAGGAGGCTGAAATTGTAGCTCAGGCAGGTCAAAAGGGCGCGGTTACTATCGCAACTAACATGGCAGGTCGTGGTACTGATATTAAGCTTGGTGAAGGTGTTGCTGAGCTTGGTGGACTTAAGATAATTGGTACAGAAAGACATGAGTCACGAAGAATCGATAACCAGCTCCGTGGACGTTCAGGTCGTCAGGGTGACCCAGGTGAGTCTAAGTTCTACCTCTCACTTGATGATGACCTTATGAAGCTTTTCGGTTCAGAGAGAGTTAAGACTATATATGATGCTCTTAGAATTCCAGAAGGCGAAGAGATACAGCATAAGACTATTACAAGCTTCGTTGAAAAAGCTCAGAGAAAGATAGAGACAAATAACTTTGGTATCAGAAAGAGCCTTATGGAATATGATGAGGTTGACAATGACCAGAGAGAAGTCATCTATGCCGAGAGAAGAAAGGTTCTTAACGGCGAAGATATGCGTGATGTTGTATTCAAGATGGTTCTTGATACAGTTGAGATGTATATCGATAAGCATTGCTCACCAGATCTTCCACCAGATGAGTGGGAGATTGATGAACTCAACAATACACTTCTTCCGATTGTGCCATTACAGCCAATAGAGCTTACAGATAGCGAGATGAAGTCTGGAAATGTAAAAGAGTTCAAGCAAAGACTTAAGGAAGAGGCTGCAAAGCTTTATGAAGCTAAGGAAGCTGAATTCCCTGAGAAGGAGCACATAAGAGAGGTTGAGCGAGTTATTCTTCTTAGAGTAATTGATAAGAAGTGGATGACTCATATCGATGACATGGTACAGTTAAGACAGGGTATTACTCTTCAGGCATATGGTAGCCGTAACCCTGTTGTAGAATATAAGTTTGCTGGTTTTGATATGTTTAACGCTATGAAGGATGCTATTCGTGAGGATACAGCTAAGATGATTCTTCACGTTAAGATTCAGCAGAAGGTTGAGCGTGAGGAGATAGCAAAAGCAACAGGAACTAATAGAGATGCAACTGCAACAAAGGGACCTGTTAAGCGTGACAGTGCAAAGATAGGTCGTAATGACCCATGCCCATGTGGATCAGGCAAAAAGTATAAGATGTGCTGTGGCAAGTAATTATAAAAGTAGGTGAGATAAGTGATTGAACTGGATCAGTATAGATTCGTTTTAAATGAATATAGAACACCACTTAACGAAGTGAGGGATTCACTTTGACATCTCTGGAAAAAAGATGCAGATAGAACTTCTTGAGGGTAAGCTTGAACAACCAGGTTTTTGGGAACAGGTTGAAGAAAGCCAGAGAGTTATGAAGGAACTCAAAAGCCTTAAGGGGACTATAGAACAATTTGATACAATAAAAACTCAATTTGAGGATATAGAAACTCTAATAGAGATGGCAGAGGAAGAAGATGAGGCAAGCTTGGTAGAAGAGATTGACGAGGAAATCAAGTCCTTCAAAGCAAGCTTTGAAACATTTAGAATTAAGACATTGCTATCAGGTGAGTTTGATGCAAACAATGCAGTTATAACCATACATGCCGGTGCAGGAGGAACTGAATCCTGTGACTGGGCAAGTATGCTATATAGAATGTATACTAGATGGGCCAATCAAAAAGGGTATTCTGTTGAAGTTATAGATTATCTAGATGGTGATGAGGCTGGGATTAAATCTGTTACATTTCAGGTTAATGGCGAGAATGCTTATGGATATCTAAAATCAGAAAAAGGTGTTCATCGTTTGGTTCGTATTTCACCATTCAATGCGGCGGGTAAAAGACAGACTTCTTTTGCCTCCCTTGATGTTATGCCAGAGCTTGATAATAATATAGAAGTGGATATCAACGAGGAAGATTTGAAGATAGATACGTATCGTTCAAGCGGTGCTGGTGGACAGCATGTCAATAAAACTGAGTCGGCTATTCGTATTACACATATTCCGACGGGAGTTGTTGTTCAGTGTCAAAATGAAAGATCGCAGCATAGTAACAAGGACAAGGCTATGAAAATGCTTATGTCTAAGCTGTATCTTATAAAAAAACAGGAGAATCTTGATAAAATATCAGATATCCGAGGAGAAGTAACTGATAACGGCTGGGGCAGCCAGATACGTTCCTATGTATTGCAACCATATACTATGGTAAAGGATCATAGAACGAATCAAGAGAGTGGTAATGCTGATGCTGTTTTAGATGGGGATATTAATCCATTTATTAATGCATATTTAAAATGGATTAACACTAATAAGGAGGAATGATGTTATGGCAGAGATAAAATATATTATATATGCACTAGGTGATCAAAAATATAGTATGAAGTTATCTAAGATTAATGGTATTGAATATATTTATAATGTGGTGCCGGTGCCAATGGGTGCAGATTGTATCAAAGGTATAATCCATCTTCGTAATAATATCGTTCCAATTTATGACTTGAAAGGTCAATTTGGCATTGAAGAAACGGCAGAGGATGCTAATCCACAGATGCTTATATGTGAAACACATGGAATTAAGATTGGTATTGAGGTTGACAATGTTTTAGGTATTATTCCCATTCCTGAAGAGGATATTAAAAAGGTGCCAAACGTTGTTAAAAATGAAAATACTGGTTATCTAGAAAACGTTGTAAGGGTTACTTTGCCAGAGACAAATAAAACGGAAATAACACTTTCTGTTAATGTTGATAAGCTTATGACTGACAGTGATTTTGATAGTGTATCTGATGCACTTGAGCATTCGTCAGAGGAATAAATTATACAAGAAGAGAGGACTTAGAATATGATTAATGTAGCAGTACTCGGATACGGCACAGTTGGTTCAGGTGTTGTTGAGGTAATAAACAAAAATCAGGATATTGTTAATAAGAGAGCAGGACAGGAAATTAAAGTTAAATATGTTCTTGACTTAAGAGATTTCCCAGGAGATCCTGTACAGGAAATTCTTGTTCATGATTATAATATTATTTTAAATGATCCTGAGGTTGATATAGTAGTTGAGGTTATGGGTGGTATTAATCCTGCCTATGGCTTTGTTAAGAGTGCCCTTGAAGCAGGCAAGAGCGTTGCAACCTCTAACAAGGAGCTTGTAGCTGCACATGGCGCAGAGCTTCTTAAGGTAGCTAAGAACAACAATGTAAACTTCTTATTTGAGGCAAGTGTTGGTGGCGGTATTCCTGTTATTAGAGCACTTATCCGTTCCCTTACAGCAGATGATATAACAGAGATTACAGGTATTCTTAATGGTACAACTAATTACATATTATCTAAGATGTCTGCTGAGGGTTCAGACTTTGATTCAGTGTTAAAGAAGGCACAGGAAAAGGGTTATGCAGAGCGTAATCCAGAAGCTGATGTAGAAGGATATGATGCATGTCGTAAGATAGCAATACTCACATCTCTTGTATGCGGTAAACAGGTTGATTATCAGGATATTTACACAGAGGGTATAACTAAGATTACAGATACAGATATTAAATATGCGAAGGCAATGGGCTGTACCATAAAGCTTTTTGGTACTAGTAAATTTGAGGAAGATAAGATTTACTCAATGGTAGCACCATTTGTTATTCCAACAGACCATGTACTTGGCAATGTAAATGACGTATTTAATGGTGTGTTTATGCATGGAAATATGTTAGGTGATACTATGTTCTATGGCAAGGGTGCTGGAAAGCTCCCAACAGCAAGTGCTGTAGTTTCTGATGTTGTTGATGAAGCAAAACATATGGGCAAGAATATAATGACAATATGGGAAGAAGAGAAAATAGAACTTGGTAATATCCTTGAACGTAAATGTAAATTCTTCGCTAGAGTTAAGTCGTCAAAGGCTGATGTTGAAAATACATTTGGCGCAGTGACTTATGTTGAGATTCCAGATGTTACTGATGAGGTGGCATTTGTAACTGATGTAATCAGCGAGGGAGATTTCCAGGAGAAGATTAAGAATTTAGATTTAGTTTCTAGAATTAGAACTACTCTTTAATAAATGACTTTCACTAGTATTTGACGGAGGATATAGCAATGAAATATGTTATAGTTCTTGGTGATGGTATGGCAGATTATCCATTAGAAGCTATCGGTGGGAAAACACCACTTGAGTATGCCAACACACCAACTATGGATAAATTAGCGGCAGTTTCTGAGATTGGTTTAGTTCACACAATTCCAGATGGTATGAGCCCTGGAAGTGATACAGCAAATCTTTCAGTTATAGGATATGATCCAAAGATTTATTATTCGGGACGTTCTCCACTTGAGGCACTTAGCATCGGCGTGGATATGGAAAGTACAGATATATCATTTAGATGTAATATTGTAACTGTCAGCGAGGACGAGGAAGAATACGAGAATAAGACTATTATAGATCACAGCTCAAGTGAAATATCAACTGAGGATGCAGCGGTTCTTCTTGAAGCAGTTAGAGAAGCTTTAGAGGACGAAGAGTATAAGTTCTATGTGGGAACAAGCTACAGACATCTTACCATATGGAAAAACGGAAAAGTGTTGCCACTTACTCCGCCACATGATATACTCACAAAGGTTATTGGAGAGTATTTGCCAGAGGATGCCAGACTTCGCGAGATGATGAAGAAAAGCTATGACATACTTGCTAATCACCCTATTAATATAGAGCGCAAGAAGCAGGGCCTTAACCCGGCCAATTCTATATGGTTCTGGGGAGCAGGTACAAGACCAGCCCTTTCATCTTTCGAAGATAAGAATAAAAAGAATGGTGTAATGATTTCTGCAGTTGACTTGCTTAAAGGTATTGCAGTAGGTGCAGGACTTACCAATATAGAAGTAGAAGGTGCTAACGGCGGACTTCATACAAACTATGAAGGAAAAGCTAATGCAGCTGTTAAGGCATTGTTAGAAGATGGATATGATTTTGCGTATATTCACGTTGAAGCTCCAGATGAGATGGGACACCAGGGTAGCATGGAGAGAAAGATTCAAGCAATCGAAGCTTTAGATTCAAGAGTAATCAAGCTTGTGGTAGATGCATTTGAAAAGGCTGATGAAGAAGTTAGAATCCTTGTACTTCCTGACCATCCAACACCAATTGTACTTAGAACACATTCAAGTGAGCCTGTTCCATATCTTTTATATGATAGCACAGAGCCAAAGGAATCTGTTTTAAAATATAACGAAAAGGATGCAAAAACAAGTGGAATATATATTCCAGAAGGTCACACATTAATAGACCACCTTTTCGAAAAATAATTCATATATAACTTATTAGGAGGAAGACATGCTGATAGTTAAAAAGTTTGGCGGTACTTCAGTTGCCAACAAAGAAAGAATTTTTAATGTTGCCAGAAGATGTATTGAGGATTATCAGAAGGGTAATGACGTTGTAGTAGTTTTATCTGCAATGGGAAAATACACTGATGAACTCATTGATATGGCAAAGGACATTAACGAGATACCACCTAAGAGAGAGATGGATATGCTCTTTACAATCGGAGAGCAGATGTCAGTATCACTTATGGCTATGGCCATGAATAAGCTTGGTGTTCCAGCTATATCTCTTAACGCGTTCCAGGTAGCTATGCACTCTACTTCAGTTTATGGAAATGCAAGACTTAAGAGAATTGATAGTGAGAGAATTAGACACGAGTTAGAGCAGAGAAAGATTGTAATCGTAACTGGTTTCCAGGGTATCAACAAGTATGATGACTACACTACTTTAGGCCGTGGCGGTTCAGATACAACAGCAGTTGCTCTTGCTGCAGCATTACATGCTGATAAGTGTGAGATATATACAGATGTTGATGGTGTATTTACAGCAGATCCACGTAAGGTGCCTAATGCACGTAAGCTTGATGCAGTAACTTACGATGAGATGCTTGAGCTTGCTACACTTGGAGCAGGAGTTCTTCACAATCGTTCAGTTGAGCTTGCTAAGAAGTATGGAGTTAGAATGGTTGTACGTTCAAGTTTAAATACGTCAGAAGGAACAGTAGTTAGAGGAGGAAGTAAAATGGAAAAGATGCTTGTTAGTGGTGTTGCAGGAGATGCAGATACAGCAAGAATTGCTATAGTAGGATTAAAGGATGAGCCAGGTGTTGCGTTTAAGTTATTTAATGCATTGGCTAAGCACAATATCAATATTGATATGATTCTTCAGTCAGTTGGTAGAAAGGGAACTAAGGATATTAGCTTCACAACTAGCCAGGAGAGCGCAGATGAGGCTGCTAAGGTAATTAAAGAGAACTTCAACGAGTATGAGAGTATTGATGTAGATACTAAGGTTGCTAAGGTTTCTATCGTTGGTGCTGGTATGCAGTCAAATGCAGGTGTTGCTGCTAAGATGTTCGAGGCACTTTATGATTCAAACATCAACATTAGAATGATTTCAACATCAGAAATCAGAGTAACTGTACTCATTGACGAGGATAAGATGGAGAGAGCTATGGGCGCTGTTCACGATAAGTTCTCACTTGGTGATTAATTTCCTACTTGGATTTTTATACCAATAAATAATGACGATTTAAAAATAATGTGTTAGAATACAGTTGTGTCTTCCTGATTTGAAGACACAGCTGTATTTTTTTGACAGGAGTTGATGTAAGTTGAAAAGAAGTGACTATATAACTTGGGATCAATATTTTATGGGAATAGCTATAATGTCAGCAGCTAGAAGTAAGGATCCAGGAACTCAGGTTGGTGCTTGTATTGTAGATGAAGACAATCGTATACTTTCAGTGGGCTACAATGGAATGCCGGCTGGTTGTAGTGATGACGTTATGCCTTGGAACAGAGAAGGGGCAAATCTAGAGAGCAAATATTTCTTTGTTTGTCATGCAGAGCTTAATGCTATCCTTAATTACAGAGGTGGCGGAACCCTTAAGGGTGCTCGTTGCTATTGTACACTTTTCCCTTGTAATGAGTGTGCAAAAGCTATTATACAGAGTGGCATATCAGAGGTTATATATTTGTCAGACAAATACAGTGACACAGAAAGCACAATAGCATCAAAAAGAATGTTTGATATGGCCGGAGTAAAATATACACCATATGAAATCAAACACAAAAAGATAGAGATAGAATTATAAATTTTGAAAGAGGAAATGAGATGACAGCAGCTAAGACAAAAACTGTGAAAATGAATTTTAAAGCATTGTATAGCTACGTTATAAATACAAACTACCGAAGTGCAGCTGGTATATTTGGACTTGGCATAAGTATACTATGTTTAGTACTGTTTGCGGTGTTTTATAGTAAGATAGGAAGAGGATACAAGATTATGATTCTTATTGTGGGATTGACATTTACTGTTATTAATCCCCTTATGCTTGCATGGCAGACCTTTAAGCAGCTTAAGCTTAGTCCCTCATATAGACACCCATTAGATTTTACATTTACAGACGAAGGTATAACTGTTTCTCAAGGAGAAGTATCTCAGGATATAGCTTGGGACAAGGTATGCCGCATTATGAAGACGAATCAGATGATTGCTATATACACAAGTAGAATGAACGCATTTGTTATTCCTTTATCTCAGCTTGGAGAAGATAGAGGCAAGATAATATCATCGGTTGTGCAGTTTACTATGCAGTACAAACCACGTTTAAGTAATAACTTAAAGGAGTATCAGAGTGGAAAAGGAATTTAAGGAAAGCTTTAAAACAGAAGATACATTTAATATCGGAAAAAATATTGCTTCAAATGCTAAGCCAGGGGAGGTATATTGCTTATATGGTGACCTTGGAACAGGAAAGACAGTTTTTTCTCAAGGTTTTGGAGCAGGTTTAGGTATAGATGAACCTATTAGTAGTCCCACATTCACTATTTTAAAAGAGTATCATGAGGGAAGTATGCCATTTTATCATTTCGATGTTTACAGAATAGGTAGTGACGATGAGATGGATGAGATAGGATATTATGATATTGTTGATGGGGATGGAGTATGTCTAATCGAATGGGCAGAGCTTATTAAGGATATACTGCCACAGCATTACAACAAGGTAACTATAGAAAAAGTACCTGAAAAGGGTTTTGATTACAGAACCATAACTATTGAGAGGATTTAATATGAAGATATTAGGAATTGATAGTTCGGGATTGGTAGCCAGTGTGGCGCTTGTTCAGGACGACATACTTATGGCAGAATATTCTGTCAATTATAAAAAGACACATTCTCAGACCCTTATGCCTATGTTGGACGAGATAATCAAGATGACAGATCAGGATTTATCTGAGATTAATGCAATAGCAGTTGCTGCAGGACCAGGTTCTTTCACTGGACTTCGAATTGGCTCAGCTACTGCAAAGGGACTTGGACTTGCGTTAGATAAGCCTATTATAGCAGTACCTACATGTCATGCCCTTGCATATAATCTTTGGGGTGTGGATGGACTTATATGTCCAATTATGGATGCAAGACGTAATCAGGTTTATACTGGAATATACGAATTTGCTCATGGTGGTTTAAATGTAATAAGAGACCAGGATGCTATGGATATTCATTATTTGATAGACATTCTTAATGGTTTAGGTAAATCAGTTACATTTACTGGAGATGGAGTGCCAGTGTATGAGGATATAATTAAAACTGAGATGAAAACAGATTTTCAGTTTGCTCCACCCCATATGAACAGACAACGAGCTGGAGCAGTGGCGGCATTGGGCAAGGTATATTTTATGCAAGGTATTATGGAGCCTGCAGGAGAACACAGTCCTATATATCTTAGAAAGTCTCAGGCCGAGCGTGAAAGAGATGAGAAATTAGCTGGTGAGTAGTATGATTTTAAAAAATATTATTGATTGTATATCTGTTTTGGAGCAGGAAACATTTTCAGATGCTTGGAGCAGAGATAGCATAGAGGACACACTAAAGCAGGATTATAATGTGGTATATTCATACTTTGTAAGCGATGAAGGACATAGTGTGTATCGCATTAGCAAAGAACAAGATATACTAGTATATTCAAAACCTTATGATGGTGATTGGACTATAAAGCTTATATCCTGGGAAGATTTCAATGTATGTGATGATACAAATGTTGGTGCTGTAGATACATTACCAGGACGCTTTGGTGGATATATTATTGCTAGCCTAATTGGCGATGAGACAGAATTGCATAGAATAGCCGTAGTAAATGACCTTAGAGGTAAGCATATAGGAACCAATTTGTTAGATTTTTATATGGAAGATGCAGATGAATGTAATAGGTATTTTCTTGAGGTTAGAGAAAGCAACAGTATTGCCAGAGCACTCTACGAAAAACAGGGCTATGATGAGCTGGCTATAAGGAAGAATTATTATTCTAATCCTACAGAGAATGCAGTTATCTATGAATACCAAAGATAGCTTTAAGAAGATGTATTGTGCAAACTAATATTATAAACAAATATGTCACAATATGGTTAAATTAGTATTAATTTAGCATTTATTATAAAAAATATATTTATTATAATAATATAAGCTAATACGCTTATGGAGGAATTATTATGAAGGATAAAAGAATTGTATGTAATAAATGCAAAAAAGAACTGCCACAGGAAAAAGGAATTACTATGGCAGATTTTATAGAGATTAATAAAAAGTGGGGGTACTTTTCAAAAAAAGATGGTACAACCTGCAACTTTATATTATGCGAAGAATGTAGTGATAAACTTATTGCAAGTCTAGAGATACCAGCCAATATAAGTGATACTACAGAGTTGGTTTAGTAAAGAGAGGGAAAGTATGTTAGATATATGTCTGCTTGGAACAGGGGGAATGTTGCCCCTGCCATATAGAGCTCTTACATCGTTGATGGTTAGACACAACGGTAGCAATCTTTTGATAGATTGTGGCGAGGGAACTCAGAACCAGATAAGAATTCAGGGGTGGAGTTTTAAACCTCTGGATGTTATTTGTATTACTCATTTTCATGCAGATCATATAAGTGGATTGCCAGGGTTGCTTCTCACCATGGGCAATGCTGAGAGAATAGAACCCCTAACTATGATAGGCCCTAAGGGACTTGCCAAGGTGGTAAACTCTTTAAGAGTCATAGCACCAGAGTTACCCTTCGATATTAAGTTTATTGAATTAGAAAATGAATTTGAAGCTATAGATATATGTGGTTTGCGCATAGAGGCATTTAGAGTTAACCATAGAGTTACATGTTATGGATACAATTTAGTTTTAGATAGAGCAGGTAAATTTGATGCCGTAAAGGCAAAAGAATTAGGTTTGCCAGTACAGTATTGGAGTCATTTGCAAAAGGGTGAAGTTGTAACCTATCAGGATAAAGAATATACTAGCGATATGGTTATGGGTGAAGCAAGAAAAGGCTTGAAGGTTACTTATTGTACAGATACTAGACCTACAGAAAGTATTGTTGAAAATGCATCAGGAGCTGATTTATTCATATGTGAAGGTATGTATGGAGAAGATGACAAGCTTGCTAATGCTAAGGAACATAAGCATATGACTATGATGGAAGCAGCAGAATTAGCAAAAAAAGCAGATGTAGGAGAAATGTGGCTTACTCATTATAGTCCTGCTACAGCGCGACCATATGATTATTATGACAAGATAAAAGAGATATTTCCACGAACACGTATGGCAAAGGATCTTACCAATGTAGAACTTAAGTTTAAGGATGAGTAATATAGGAGGATAAGCTATGGCAGATAAAGAAAAAAAAGAAACTTCTACTGCTAAGATGGTTATTATAGCTGTTGTATTAGTAATTATAATACTTATTTATTTTAATCATTTAAGTAACAAATCATCCATAAAAAGAACTGATAAGGTAGCTACTGAGCTTGAGCTTTTGAGTGATTACGATATGTTGGCTGAATATCCCAAAACTCCTAGGGATGTTGTAAAGCTTCACAGCAGATACTTTAAAATGTTTTATGGAGAAGAGCTTACAGATGATGAATTGGTTATATTGAATCAGCAGGTAAGGTATTTGTATGCTAGTGAACTGCTTATGATGAATGATGAAAATTCAAATCTTAAGGCGTTGAAGAAAAACATCGAAAAGATGAAGGAAGAAGAATATACATATAAAAGCTATGAACTACCGGAACCGAGCCAAATTATTTACTACACTCAGGAAGGTGTGGAAATGGCAACCTTAGAGGTTACAATTACTGTAGATATGGAAGATTCCATGGGGTATATGTATGTTCAGTATGTATTAGTAAAAGAAAATGACCAGTGGAAGATACTTGCTTGGGGAGACTCCCAGATGGGACAATAAAAGATAGAGGCGAAATATGAGTACAAGAATTTTAGCAATAGAGTCATCTTGCGACGAAACAGCAGCAGCTATAGTTACAGATGGAAGAAAAGTACAATCAAATATAATATATTCACAGATAGACCTTCATAAGGAATTTGGCGGTGTTGTTCCTGAGATTGCATCAAGAAAACACGTAGAAAAAATCAATCAGGTTATTCAAGCTGCTATTGAGGAGGCAGGTGTAAGCTGGGATGATATAGATGCAGTGGCCGTAACATATGGACCGGGACTTGTAGGAGCGCTTTTAGTAGGAGTTAGTGTTGCAAAAGCACTTGCTTATGCGAAAAAGAAACCTCTAATAGGAGTTCATCATATTGAAGGTCACATAGCAGCTAATTATATAGAGCATGAAGATTTAAAACCGCCGTTTATGTGTATGGTTGCATCAGGCGGACATTCCCATCTTGTATATGTTAAGGATTATAATCAGTTTGAAATAGTAGGAAGAACTAGAGATGATGCAGCAGGTGAAGCCTTCGATAAGGTAGCTAGAGCTATAGGTCTCGGATATCCAGGGGGACCAAAGATTGATAAGCTTGCGAAAGAAGGAAATAAAGAAGCTATTGTATTTCCTAGAGCCTTTATGGAAGATGCACCATATGATTTTTCCTTTAGTGGACTTAAGTCAGCAGTACTTAATTATCTAAATGGTTGTGATATGAAGGGCATAGAGGTAAATAAAGCAGATGTGGCGGCATCGTTTCAGCAGGCAGTTGTTGATGTGCTAACTGATAACTCAGTTAGAGCGGCAAAGGACTACGGTTGTACCAAGCTTGCCTTGGCTGGAGGAGTAGCCTCTAATACTTCTCTGAGAGAGAATTTAAAGCAGGCTTGTGATAAAGCAGGTATAGATTTTTATTTCCCATCTCCAATATATTGTACTGACAATGCAGCTATGATAGGAGTGGCTGGATATCATGAATATATGTGTGGAACTAGACATGGTTTAGATTTGAATGCAGTGCCAAATCTAAAGATAGGTGAGAGATAAATATATATCAAGCTAGAGATAATATATCGTATAAGGTTGTGAGGTAAAAATGGCAGTTGCAATTGTTTTAGCAGGCGGAAGCGGAAAGAGAATGAATACAGATGTTGCAAAGCAGTTCCTTAAAATAAACGGTAAGGAAGTTTTGTATTATTCTTTGCGTGTCTTTGAAAACAATGAAAATATAACTGACATAGTACTTGTGACTAGAGAAGAAGATATTGAGTATTGCAAAAAAAATATTATAGATGAATATGGTTTTAACAAAGTGAGCAATATAGTATGTGGAGGGAAGGAGAGATATGACTCCGTTTACAACGGACTTCAGGTTATTTCCACCTATCCAGAGGGCAAACGTCAGGTAGTGCTCATTCATGATGGCGCCAGACCATTTATAACTGACATAATGATAAATGAGTCTGTAAAAAAGATACAATCAGGATGTCAGGCGTGCACTATTGCTGTGCCTGCAAAGGACACAATTAAGAAGGTTGAAAATATTGATGGCAAAATATTAGGAATAGAAACACCTGATAGAAAATTTTTATATCAGATTCAGACACCTCAAACCTTCGAATTTAATCTTATAATGTCTTCCTATGAGAAGATGTTAAAAGACCATAACCACAATATAACGGACGACACTATGTTAGTAGAACAATATAGTGGTGTTTACTCAGAAATCATTGAAGGCACCTATGAAAACATCAAAATAACCACCTCGGAAGACTTGGAAATAGGCGAAATTTTCGCCAAAAAATCTTTTTAAAATTTTCCAAAAAACCTGTTGACAATACCATTTTATTTTGATAAGATAATCAAGTCGCTGACAATAAAGCGACTTTTAAATTGCATATTTTTAATGCTTGTTATGGAGAGGTATCGAAGTGGTCATAACGAGGCGGTCTTGAAAACCGTTTGTCCGAAAGGGCGCGAGGGTTCGAATCCCTCTCTCTCCGCTAGCACATAAGTGCTAATCAAGATTCAAACGCTTGTGAGGAGAAGTACCCAAGCGGTTGAAGGGGCTCCCCTGGAAAGGGAGTAGGTCGTTAATAGCGGCGCGAGGGTTCAAATCCCTCCTTCTCCGTTAGATTTTCCTGATAGTTTGGATCTAAGAACCTTTGACAAATTAATAACATGTTAACCCTGAAAATTCTTTAAGAGATTTTCAAAAGATTTAGTAAAAATCTTACATTCAACAGAATGGAAACACAAACAGTAAAACAGGG
>JAGAKD010000197.1 GCA_017625815.1 Lachnospiraceae bacterium
CATCTTCTACAATTGTTACTGTGATTACAACAGGGTCAGCATAGGTCATATTAAGGCAAGCATCATTTAATATAGCAAGAAGTCCATTTGAAAACTCGGTCTCATACTGTTCCATAGTGTAATCGTTGTATACTCCAGCAGCTACATCCTGGTTGAATTTATCTACGTATGCGATGACTGCATCATTAGTCTGTGCAAAAATGTTAATAGGATAAATAGTAACGTCTACAGTATAAACTCCATTTGATTCAACTGCTTTATCAACCTTGTAATTAATTTTGCTGTATATGTTCTTTGCTAAATCGATATAGCCTTGCTTAGCACCAGAAACATCAGAAATTGTAACGTCATAGTAAGCAAGAATATTGTCTGCGAGATGCTCCATATTTTCTTCGTACAATGCATCTGCATCTGCTTGGTTTGCGCCAGTAGCTTTGACATAATCTTCAGTAGCGCCGAGATAGTTAATGGCGATTAAGCTCTTAACATAGTTTTGGTATGTTTTTTCCCATTTGCTACTGCAACCAGTTAAAGAAAAAACAATAATTAGACAAAGGGCAAGAACCCAAAAACGTTTATGTTTTAAATTCATAAATAAATCCTCCAAAAAAAACAAAAAATAAGCTAAAAAATTCTAAATTATCTTACCGATTATAACATCTTAGCAGAGCTTTTTCAATAGAGGGAAGGGTGGCTTTTTTTATTGTTTTTTATTTCTTGATGAAAAAAACAAGTGCATTATGTCTAATCATATGGTATACTAAAGACAATTAAGTATTCATATTTTATTTTGTAGTGAAAGGGGTTATTTTTAAAATGGATATTCAGTTAAAAACAGCATCTTTTGGTGGTTACGATAAGAAAGCAGTTGAAACATATATAGAGGATCTTAAGTCAGATCATGAGAAGGAGGTTGCTGAACTTAAAGCGAATGTACTTAAACTTTCAGAGACAGTAAAGAACCTTCATACTATGAGAGAGGTTAACATTAACGAATCATCAAGTACTATCGACAACTTAAAGAGAGTTAATGATGAACTTCAGGTTGAGATAGGTCAGCTCAAGAATCAGCTTGAGGCATATAGAGTTAAGGAAGATGAGTCAGCTAGTAGATATGAGTCAATTTCTAGAACGCTCTTAGAGGCAAGAGAGAGTGCAGATCTTCTCTCTAGACAGACTGCTAAGGAATGTGAGGAACTTCGTGCTAGAACAGAGGACGAATTACAGCAGCTCACTAATGAGACAGTAGCAGCTTGTGATAAGCTTACAGCAGAGACTGAGAGTGCATGTCAGGAGCTTAGAGAGACAACCTACGCAGATTGTGAAGATCTTAAGCGTAGAACTAAGGAAGAGACAGATGCTCTTATTGCAGAGACAGAGTACAACTGTAGAACAGCAAATGAAGAGACAGCAGAGAATTGTGAAACTCTTACTCTCAATACTCAGTCAGAGTGTGAGGAAATGCGTAATCAGGCTAGAATCGAAGCTTATAACACTCGTATGGCAGTTAAGCGTGAATGTGAGAGTGTGAGCGATTATTTGGCACAGCTTATGGTATGTGTTGGCAATGTAGTTAAAGCATGTGACGAGACAAAGTCTGTTGCAGATCAGGCGTTTCCTGATTTAAAGTAGTTTAGAGATTTAGAGACGAGGCGTGGCTGTTGCATACTGTTGTGCAACAGCCATTTTAATAGTTTATATAGTATTTAAAATTTAGAATGGGGGAATGATTATGATATTAGAGAATAAATATCTTCGCAAAGCTATACAAAAAGCAGGCTATGTAGTCATAGTTAAAAGCTGTCATATAAAAGAAAGAAAAAGTAAGCTAGAATACATTTCTCCTAATGCATCTATGCTTGGCATGAATGTTGAGCTTCTCAACAAGGGCATGAAGCTTACAGAGGACTACATATTTCCTGAAGACAGACAAAAGGTTATTCAAACTGTATTAACAGCTCATGAGAGCAATGTGCAGGATTATGTTCACGAATATCGTATGGTAGGCGACGATGGCAAGCTTTATTATGTGTGCAATGAGATAACTGTATCAGAAGTAAAAGATGATTATTTCACTGTAGAATTTTATATCAAAAATATCGGTGAAAAGAGAAAGAATGATGCACAGACTAATATAAGTTCGTTGGAAGAAAAGAATGATGTGAACGAGGATGCTTTTGAGGATATGTCTATGATGGAGCGTATTCAATCCATGATGACAGTATTCTCTAATTTGTCTGAGCTTTATTCTGCATATGTTGATTTACAGGGAAAGATAGTATTTCCACCAGTAGGTCCTGCTACTAACATGGGGGACTTTTATGATTTGTTTGAAAAGCCAGCCTACAAGGAATACTACAAATATATCAAGCAGGTAGTAGTTAATAATGACTCTCCAACTATTCTTGACAGAGAAGAGGGGGGAGCAGGCAAGATTTCTGCTGCGCCAATTAAGATAAATGGAGATGTAAAGGGTATTTGGATTATTGGTTCATATACTGAAGCAGAGACAGCCAAACTCAAAAAAGTATGTGAAAATCATTGGCTTATTGCAGAGATGATTTCTGATTATGTAGATAAGAACAATGCAATAGAAGTGGAGATTGCAAAGTCAAGAGGTGCTGGTGCAAAGCTTCGTGAGGAGTTGGCGAGACAGAGTATTGTTAATGAAGCTTTGTCTAAGATTAACAGCAAGCTTGTGGATAATGTAAATCAAGTGGTGGAAGAGACCCTTAGAGATGCAGGAACACATATGAATATTGACAAGGTATTTTTGTATACCTTTGATAAGGGTGGAAGTGATTATAAGCTTAGAAGCTATTGGGATGCTAGTGGCGTAGAGCCGGGAGAAGAGCTTATCAAGCATCTTCCAGAAAGAATGTATGTTGTAGAGGACTGTATTAAAAATGGCGAGGGTCAGTATCTTGTGGATAATGCCAACCTAACAGCAGAAGATAAGCTCAATATTATGAGATTTAACTTCAAGGCATTGCTTGCATATCCGATTTATTTGAATAACAAGATATACGGAGCAATCTTCTTCACTGAGAGCAAATTCGAGAGAGTATGGTCACCAGATGAGCTTAGATTCACCAAGAGTATTTCTCTTGTGATTCAGAATATGCTTGAAAATGCTGAAGGTGATGAGAATATCAGAAGTGTGAATAAACATTTAATAGAAACATACAATAACTTCAAGGTTGGTGTATTTGTAAGAGATGCTTATTCTGGCGAGGTATTATTCTCTAATTCAAAAATGAATGAAATGCTTGGCTATGACCTGACAGGTGGAGATAGTAGAGTTATTCTTACAGATTTACATGACAGATTTGATAACATAACTGGAATGAGAAAACCATTTATCACAAAAGAGAAGATCGTTAACTGGAGAAGTTACATTAAGAGCTTAGATGATATAATGGATATAACAGAGATACAGATAGAATGGCTCAAGGGTGAAGCTGCTTCACTAATTATTTTGAGAAAAGCTAAGGATTTAAAATAAAATGACGATATATTAGTTAGCGGGAAAGGAGTAAACATGGCAAGTTCAGATATTGGAATTGATTTAGGAACAGCCAGTATATTAGTTTATGTTAAGGGCAAAGGGGTTGTCTTAAAAGAGCCATCAGTTGTTGCTTATGATAGAGATACTAATAGAATTAGAGCTATTGGTGAGGAAGCAAGACTTATGCTCGGTAGAACTCCTGGTAATATAATCGCAATCAGACCTCTTAGACAGGGTGTTATTTCTAATTATGACATAACTGAAAAAATGTTAAAATATTTTATTCAGAAGGCAGTGGGCAAGAGCTTTTTTGGAAGAAGACCAAGAATTAGCGTGTGTGTTCCTTCTGGTGTCACAGAGGTTGAAAAAAAAGCGGTTGAAGACGCAACATATCAGGCGGGAGCAAGGGAAGTTTTTATTATTGAGGAGCCTGTGGCAGCAGCTATAGGTGCTGGAATTGATATATCAAGACCTTGCGGTAATATGATAGTTGATATTGGAGGAGGAACCTCTGATATAGCAGTTATTTCTCTTGGAGGAACAGTTGTTAGTACCTCTATTAAGGTGGCAGGAGACGATTTTGATGATGCCATTGTGAGATTTATGAAAAAGAGACATAACCTCCTTATTGGAGAGAGAACTGCGGAAGAAATTAAGATTAACATAGGCACCTGCTATAAGAGACCAGAAAATATTACTATGGATATTAGAGGTCGTAATCTTGTAACCGGACTTCCTAAGACAGTTACAGTTTCTTCAGACGAGAC
>JAGAKD010000198.1 GCA_017625815.1 Lachnospiraceae bacterium
ACTTAAGCTAGTCACGTTAGCCTCAGCATTATCAGCTATTTTTTCACCTACAAAAGCTAGCTTGGTTAAAAACTCACTATCTTTGCCAAATATACTCTCTAATGTGGCAATATCTGCACATTTAAGCTTATCCTCATCTATATCTACTGTTCCATCTTTATCAACAGTTACGCCAACACTAGCAAGAAGCTCACTATTTTCCTCTGGTATTTCTTTTAGCATATTATTGTAAAACACCTCTAATGTGCCTGTTAATGTCTTTGAATTAGCTATAGTGTTATTGTATCCTGTTAGCAAATCCATAATAGAATTATGAATATCTTTGTAATCCCCATCAGCCTTTGCCTTGGCAAATATACCTTCTTCACTATCATCAGCAAGCTTCTTCGCCACATCAACAAAGGACTTAGCTGCATCCTCTATCTTCTCATAGTTACTCTTTTTCATTACATCAGAGGATTTTTGCTTGCTCTTATTAAGAACAGACATAAGAGAATTATCATCTTTATTTATGTAATCAAGCAAAGTAGGCTGATTGATAGGCAATCCACCTCTTGCGGCTGTTTCATTTAACATTCTACTTGTAATTCGCATAGATATACACCTCCATATAATATACATCGTCACACATATATATAATCTTTATATCAATATATTACAAATCATTGTTTTATCACATTTAAAACACATAAATTTAAAATATAAAAATTATAATTTAATTCATTCCCAACCAAATATCCTAAAAAGCGATGAGAACATACTATTTTTTCTCATCGCTTTTTATATTATATATCTCTAATATTCCAACACTTTACTACAACATACTCCCAGTGCTCCTGGACCTGTATGACAGGCAATACTAAGAGCAAGTGGGTCTATAGTAACTGTACATCCTGGATATAGCTTTTTAAGCTCCTCTCCAAGCAACTCCGCATTTTCATAGTTAGCTGTATGGGCCACACCAAAACGGATTTTGTCACTCTTGTACTCTCCGCCAAATCTATTCTCAATATCACTTTGAATAGCTTTAAGCATAACCTCTTTGCCTTTAGCTAAGGTTCTAACCTTTGAAAATGCATCTAATTTTTCTCCCTGTATCTGTAATACTGGCTTGATGTGAAGCAAGGTTCCCATAGCTGCAGCAGCCTTAGTAATACGTCCGCCTTTTTTGAGGTAATATAAAGTCTCAAGCATAATATATATGCTAGAATTGAACTTGTCCTCAAGCAATATATCTCTTATAGTTGCTCCGTCTTTTCCTTGCTTTGCAAGCTCTATGGCATCATAAACAGACTCCTTCATAGGAACAGAAATACGCTGGTTATCCACCACAAATACCTTTCCATCAAAATCCTCAGAAAGCATCATAGCTGTCTGACAAGAACCACTGAGTCCACTACTCATGGGAATATATACTATCTCATCATACTGTTCTAATACTTTTTTCCAAAGCTTTGTTATATCATCTGGAGATGGCTGACTTGTGTGAACCTCAACATCCTCAGCTAAGTATTTGTAAAAATCATCATGAGTTAAATCAACACCTTCATAGTAGGTATTATCTCCTACAACAAAAGGCATAGGTACTATATATAATCCTTCAATATCATCACTTTTTATAATACCACTATTGGTATCTGTTATAATAGCAACCTTACTCATATACTGCCTCCTATTATCTATCCGAATTAATCTTTGCTAACATCATATCTCTTACAGTATCACTAATCTCCGCTGTGTTGTGCTCTGCAACAAATTCCTTATCAAGCACACCAATATAATCTAAGTAAACGTGCTTTCTAACGAAAAATGGCTTCTTAAAAATAAGCTCTGGATTCTTAATAGTTGCAACTACTATAGGACACTTTGCTTTTTTACCTATCTTGAAGGCTCCATTATGGAAAGGTAGTAATCCACCCTCTTCCTTATTTCTTGTTCCCTCCGGATATATGCCTATAGATGCTTTCTGTTCTTTTACAAGCTTCCCTGCACGTATAATGGTGAGAGCATCGCGCTTAACGTCTTCTCTATCCAACTTAAGACAAAAGCTTCTATGCATAAGTCTTGAGATAACTGGTATCTTATATATATCCTTTTTTGCCACAAAACCTAGGTTATACTTCTTAGTCACACTCATAGTTATAAGTGGATCCATAGCACTTCTATGATTACATACAAATAAGAATTTCTCCTCTGGTATACACTCCTCACCTGATACGTGAAGCTTTATATTGAATATCTGATTAAGTGACTGTACGATACAATCTACGTAGAATCTGTAAAACGGACTGTATTCATCATAATCTTTCTCAAAATCAATAAATCTAGTAGCTATAATACAAGAAAGTCCCCATACAAGTATAATACCCAAAAACATAGATAAAAATATCAAAGGAATCATATATATCTTGTTGATAACATCAAAAACATAGAGTAAAACCGTTCCGATAACAGAAACAATAAAGTCAAACTTAAGTAGCATAAAATAATCCTCCGTCACGAATATAATGAAAAAATAATATCGAAAACACATTTTCAAAATGTTTGACATATGTTAAAGAAATATTAAAAGAATCAAATACTCGTATAATAAATAAAATCAGTGCAAACCACACTGATTTTATTATAATATAAATTACCATTAATATCCATATAAAGATATTCTATTTAACCAAATTTTCATAAATTAAATTTAGATTTCAGGTACAAATCCTGGCATTAGCTGTAATTTGAAGAGGTTTCTTTCGTGAAGACTATCTATTCTAGCTTTCTTCTCCATATCATCAATCTGGCCAGTTCTGATATATCTATCAAGCTCTGCATAGGTAAATCCTAGATTGTCCTCGTCAGTTTTACCACAAAGACCATCTATAGGAACCTTATCAACTAATACATCAGGAAGCCCAAGTACTCTACCTATCTCCTTCACCTCTTGAACTGTGAGATTACACATAGGTGAAAAGTCTCCAGCGGCATCTCCATATCTTGTTGAATAGCCAACCCAATCCTCTGAAAGATTGCAAGTATTAACAACTCGACCATTCAAGCTCTGAGAAACTGCATAAAGCGTTGTCATACGAATTCTAGGTGGTATATTGGTATGTGTCTGTGATGTGAGTTCTAAATCATCTGGTATGGCGCTTTTAAGGCCATTTACAGCGGCTTCGATATTAACCTCATAACTCTTAATTCCAAGATGCTCCACAAGCAAATATGCCATATCAATATCATGTTGCTCACCGCAAGGCATAAGAACACCAATAACCCTATCCTTGCCAAGAGCCTCAACACATAGTGCTGCAGCAACTGAACTATCCTTACCTCCAGATATACCAAGAACAGCATTACAGCCTTTACCATTTGTTTTAAAGAACTCTCTTATCCACTGTACACAATCATCTTTTATTTTAACTGCATCAAACATTTTATTATCCTCCAAAACAAGTTAAGATAATACTATAACTATACTATCTAATATCTATTCATCTATTCACCTATTATCTTAATCTGACACATCTGCATAGTTGTAAGTGCTGCATCATGACTAGCCGGAGTAACTCCAGCACAGCAGGTCTTATCTACCATAATATCAATCTCTGGAAAATTAGCCTTAAGAATTAGCGCATTGGATACTACACATATATCTGTACATAGTCCAATTAGTTCAATGGTAAATTCTTCTTCCCCAGCTTG
>JAGAKD010000199.1 GCA_017625815.1 Lachnospiraceae bacterium
TAACTTATTTTCGGATACATCCGAATAAGTTATACGCCATTTCCCTTGTCTTGCTCAAACATCTAAAACAGCGGGGCGTTATCGCAAGTATATCTCTAATGATATTTCAGTAAAATCTCTTAAAAATCGACTAAAAAACTTTCTTATATGATTTTATATCCCATTCAGCATCGAGTTTGTACCTAGCGGTGTTAGTCATACATCGAAAGCGCAAGGCAATAGATATTACAAAATCTCTTAACCAGACGCAAATATATTAGTCTTGCAGTAGCCATACTCTAGTATTGGTAGTGGTATACATACTTTAGTTGCTTAGCTAAGTTTTTCTATAGCGGCTTTAATTCTTGTAATTGTTTCTTCCTTGCCAAGTACAGACATAAGCTCTGTTGCTCCACCTGGTGTGGCTTGCTTGCCTGATACTGCAGTACGAAGTGGCCACATAACAAATCCAGTTTTATATTCGTGCTCTTTTGCAAATACAGAAAGTGCTTCGAATAAGGAATCGTTATCAAATGAAGACATACCTTCTAAAATTGGAAGAACCTCTTTTAATAATACAAGTGAATTTTCTGCATTGGTCTTCATTTTTTTATGTGTGTACATCTCAATTGAGTATTCAGGAACAGCTTCAAAGAAATCAATTTGATCCTTGATGTCTGTGAAAACTTCAATTCTAGACTTAATCATGCTAGCAATCTTCTTTGTGTCTACCGGCTTTGTGATAACTTCGTTAATATATGGAAGTGCCATCTCGTAGAATCGCTCATCATCCATAGCCTTGATATATTCTCCGTTCATCCATTTGAGCTTAGTCATATCAAGGACTGCTGGTGATTTGGACATATGCTTATAATCAAAAACCTTAATTAATTCATCAAGGGAGAAAATCTCTTGATTATCCTCTGGGCACCAACCCAAAAGAGCTACGAAATTAATAATAGTCTCAGTTAAAAAGCCTTGCTCAAGTAAGTCTTCAAAAGATGAATGTCCACTTCTTTTGCTGAGCTTTTTGTGTGTTTCATCTGTAATGAGAGGACAGTGAATATAAGTAGGCACCTCCCAACCAAAAGCCTCATAAAGTCTATTGTATTTTGGTGATGATGAAAGATATTCATTTCCACGAACAACGTGTGTAATATTCATAAGGTGATCATCAACTACATTTGCAAAATTGTATGTTGGAAAACCGTCAGACTTGATAAGAATCATATCATCAAGCTCTTCGTTTGAAACTGTGATATCACCATATAATTCGTCGCTAAAGGTTGTTGTTCCCTCTAGAGGGTTGTTCTGTCTAATTACGTATGGGACTTTTGCAGCAAGCTTGGCATCTATTTCTTCCTGTGAGAGATTAAGACAATGCTTGTCGTAGCGAGAAATAGTTTTACCTTCTAGCTCTGTAACCAAACTACTAAGTCGTTCCTCATCACAGAAGCAATAGTAAGCTTCACCTTTTTCGATAAGTTTTTTTGCATACTCTAAATATATACCACTTGCTTGACGTTCGCTCTGTATGTATGGGCCAACGCCACCATCTTTATCAGGTCCTTCATCATGTATAAGACCAGTTTTTTCTAATGTTCTGTATATAATATCTACAGCTCCTTCAACTTCACGAACCTGATCTGTATCTTCGATACGAAGAAGGAAATCGCCACCTTCATGCTTGGCGATTAAATATGCATATAAAGCTGTTCTCAAGTTACCTACGTGCATTCTACCTGTTGGACTTGGAGCAAATCTTGTTCTAACTTTTGCCATAATATATCTCCCTTTTTTGTGAAATTTATCTTTTGAGATTATAACCTAATAGAAAGGAATTTACAACACAATAGTTGATTATTGTTCCAAATTTTAGTATACTATTTTGTGAATGAAAAATTACAATTCGATTAAACTATTTTTGTAAAGGCTGGTATTATTATGAGTGGATCTACTATTGCAATTATATATGGAGCAGTAATTGCTCTCTTCTTTATTTTATTGATAGTTCTTACTGTTACACTTATCATAAGCAAGGGTAAAGGTGACGATGAACTAAATGATGATGACGGATATTTAGACGAAGAAGATGATGAAGAAGATGAATATGATGAGGAAGAGGATGATATCTTTGCTAGCAAAGCCCCTGTTAAAAAAGAGGTGAAGCCTGCTAAGAAGAGTGAAGATAGTATTTTTGATGAGGCGGATAGTGCCTTTGCAGATAGTGCTTTTTCATCCACAACAACAGTTGTTGATAGCGCCTTTACAGATAGCGCTTTCGCAGATAGTGTCTTTGCTTCTGAGATGCAAGTTATGGATAGTGCCTTTTCTAGTACACCGCAGGAAACAAAGATAACTGATATAGATTCAGCCTTCGATGATATAGATGAAGGTGCAGACGTAAGTACAATTGATTTAAAGTTAGAAGAAGAATATGATAAGGTTACTAATGCTAGTATACCAGAGGAAAGTTCATATCCTTTACCAGAAGGCGACAGTGCCTTTGGTGTGGAAGTACCAGTTGAGACTCCTGTGGAGACTAGCGCCATTGTAGAAGAAACGTCAGTTGAGATTCCTGTAGAGGATAGTGCCATTGTAGAAGAAGCGTCAGTTGAGACTCCTGTAGAGGATAGTGCCTTTGTAGAAGAAGTGCCAGTTCAGACTCCTGTAGAGGATAGTGCTTTTGTAGAAGAAATTCCAGTTGAGACTCCTATAGAGGATAGTGCCTTTGCAACAGAAATTCCAATGGAACCTATAGTAGGTGACAGTGCATTTGCAGAGGATAGTGCATTTTCAGATTCTGCATTTGGTGTACCTCAGATATCTGAGGAGGATATAGATCAGTCAGTTAAAGAGGCTATGGCATTAAGTGCAGCAATGACTCAGCCGATACCATCACTGGCTATCGAGACAGTAACTCATCCATCACATGGTGCTCACAGTAAACTTCGTAAACCAGTGGTTTCTATGACAGATGATTTTTACTGGTACAACAAGATGGATGTTGCTGATAAACCATCGTATAAGACAGCAGAGATGTATTATCATCATTTTAATGTTCCAAAGGATTGTATTGAAGAGCTTCTTATGGAAATGTATGACTGTGCTTTGGTTAGAACAGAGGAGATAAAGTATATTGCATATGGCATTGAACCAAGAGCTGTGTCTATGAGAGAGATACTTACATCTGGTAATAGAAACTACACTACACAAGCTAAGATTAAGGAACCAACTACTCAGGATTTGGTTAAAATTTATGAAAAGTGGTGTGGATATGTTGATAAGCTCTTTGATAAGGTTGAGATACATGCTGATGATTATACAATTAGCGAAATTAGAAGATTACTTTGCGAATTTGGTAGAAGTGATGTAGATGTTTTGATTGAGGGTATGTAAATTCTTAACGGAGGCGTATTATGTTAGTGCAAAAACCCTGTTTAGATAACAAGGAAGTACTACAAAATTACCTAAAATACAACAATTATTATGGCTGCGAGTTTTCCGCAGCCAATAATATTTTATGGTCTAAATATTTTGATAGTAATTTTACAATTATAGAAGATATGTTGGTTTTCTGTAAGGTGGACAATGGTGTTCCTGTTAGAATGACTTTTCCTATTGGAAAAGGTGATAATAAAAAAGCATTCGATGCTATTGTAAAGTATTTTGATGATGAAGGAATCCCATTTAACATGTATTTGGTGGAGCCTGAAATGTTTTCTCTTATAGAAGAGTGGTATCCAGAAAAATATAAAATTTCCTATGATAGAGATGCAGCTGATTATTTGTATGAATGGGAAACTCTAGCATATCTAAAAGGAAAGAAGCTTCATGGTAAACGTAACCATATAAATAGATTTTTGGAAAACTATCCAGATTATAAGTATGAACGTATTAATGAAAGTAACTATCCAGAATGTATTAATCTGGCTTTGGACTGGGAAAAAGAAAATAATCCAGAGGCCTTGGAACTTTCCTATGAAACCAACATTCTTTTGTTTGCGCTTGAACATAGAGAAGAATTAGGACTAAATGGTGCGCTAATTAGAATTAATGATAAGGTGATTGCATTTACTTTGGGTGAGCCATTGGCCGAGGATACCTATGTTGTTCATTTTGAAAAGGCATATGCTGATATTCAGGGGGCATATCCAATGATTAATAGAGAATTTGTCAGACGTGACTTGCGAAAATATAAATACATCAATCGTGAAGAGGATATGGGAATACCTGGACTTAGACATGCCAAAACCTCATATCAACCCATACGATTAGTTGAAAAAGGAACTGTAACAAAAAGGTAGCAGACAAAAAGCAGCTCAATGTATATTTGCTTATACACTGAGCTGCTTTATTAGTTTTATTTTTTCTTGTCTTGTAAGTCTTTTTATGCGATATTCTCTGCTCATAGCTTCCTCTTTTGTGAGGAATTCCTCATAATATACAAGACGAACTGGTAATCTAGTTTTGGTATATTTTGCACCTTTGCCACTATTATGTGCAAGGATTCGTTTTTCTAAATCATTAGTCCAGCCAGTATATAGGCTTCCATCGCTACATTCAACAATATATGTGTAATTCATTTATTGCTCCTGACCAACACTCTCTTCTTGGTTGCTTTCAAGTTTGCCCATAAAGATGGTTAAAGCTGCACATATTATACATATAACAATGCCTAAAACAATCTGTAATATAGATGAGTTAGTCATGTCATATTCTTGCTGAACCTTGAAAAATATAGCAATAGGTGATGAAACGATAAGTCCAAGTATTCCGCTAAAGGTAGCTGATGCAAAATGATTAAATAACCATTCGATTAGCTTGGATATAAAGAAGACACCTACTA
>JAGAKD010000200.1 GCA_017625815.1 Lachnospiraceae bacterium
ATTCATATTACCCTCTGCTGTCTGGATAAGAGATACACCATCTTCAGCGTTGTTAACTGACTGATTAATACCCCTAATCAGGTTTCTCATCTTCTCAGAAATAGAAAGACCTGCTGCATCATCAGCTGCTCTATTTACTCTGAATCCTGATGAAAGCTTCTCTGTTGTCTTAGCTACTGCCTTAACATTCTGTCCTAACATTCTGTTAGTGTTTACTGCCTGCATGTTGTGCTGTACTACCATAATAATTCCTCCTTGAATATAATGTCGCTTCCTTGCGACATGTACTAGTGGCACTGCCACCGTTAATAAGATATATGTAATACTCCGAAGAGATATTACCATTTGATGTGGAACTTTCTTTGTTCCTTACATTATATATATCGGAATATATTTCCAATACTTAACCCTATTTTATAAAAAATTTTTAAAATTTTTTATTTTTTTCTATCATACAAAATAGAGTCGTTAACCATACCATTAGACATGGATTTATAATACTTGTTTGCAACCTTCTTGGACTGCTTCGCCTGTCTAACTCCCTTGAAGCCTACAGAAAATGCTTGCTCAAGTGCTGCACGATTGCGCTCCTCAAGCACCTCTATCTGCATACCTAAATCCACACATTCCTTTATAAGGGACTGCATAGTCTTAAGTTGGTTGCCATAGAAACCTTTGTGCTCTAAAACTTCAGTTCTAACCTTATCATACAAAGAAGTGAACCCTTTGTCAATCTCATTTACATTATTGATGAGGATTTCTTTTTTATCTATAAGACTACCAAAAGCCTCCTCATCAAAACGCTTATCACGAGCTATCATTTCCTGTTCTTTAGTGAGCTCCCATATCTCTGTGAGATATTTTTTCTTTCTTACAAGGGACTCCTGCATGATGTTTACATAGGTTGCTGTCTGATTCATATAATCCCTCACTTATAATTAGTTTGTGTCAAGAACCAACTGTGGTCCCTTAGTCTGCCCCATAATCTGCTTCCATATATCCCTAATACTTCTAAGCTCATCTAACGCTCTCTCTAGCATCTCCATATCCTTCTTCATGTTAGCTTCAACTAAAAGAGCAAAGATATAGTTATATAAGGTTTCGAAGTCCTTAGCTACCGGATACTTATGATCCAAGGTAGTAAGTAACTCAACCACAATGTTACGGCACTTCTGTATATTGGTGTTAACTGTTGCATAATCCTTCTTCTCCAATGCAACCACTGCTATATTCGCAAACTTCACAGCACCTTCATACAACATAAGTGTAAGCTCCGCCTGCGACGCTGTCTGTATTCTGTTGTTCCCATATGCTTTAGCTGCATTATATGCCATATATCATATGCCTCCCAATAATATTTGTATTACATTCCCATAAGCGATGATATATAAGACTGCTGAGACTGCATCTTAGCCATAGCAGCTTCCATTGCTGCGAATTGGTCATAATACTTATCTTCCATAGCTTTAAGCTTATCTTCCCATTTTTCTATATCATCATCGAAGTCATCTATCTCTTTATCCATAGAAAGGTTATCATAGAAAGTAAATGCACTACTTCTATCCACCTTAAGGGACATAGCATCTGATAACTTGTTGTATAGTTTTAATCCAATACCTTGATTCTCAGTTGTTCCCGCAAGTACCTTTGAGAATATCTCAGGTTTTTCCTCCAACATCTGCTTAAGCTTGTTAGTCTGTGATGCATAAGCTGGATCATCCTCATCACCTAAGATGTGAAGCTTACCCTTTTCAGAATAATCACCAGTCACTATACCAAGAGAAGCAAGTGTATACTGGGATGTTGTTCCATCCTCATTAGTAACTGTAATAGCTGAATTAAGTATACTTCTCATAGAGGTAAGTAAGCTACTAATAGTAGAATCTCTTCTAAGAAGTCCCTGCTTTGCCTTCTCTTCCCACTTTTCAATCTGAGTATCAGAAAGCTGCGACTTTTCCTCCTCTGTAAGAGGCTCATAGTCTGTCTTCTTCTCATCATAGAGCTTATTCATCTCATCGATAAGCTCATTGTACTTCTTGACGAAATTCTTGACGGCATCATAAGCTCCACCATTGTCAGAAGCAACCTCTATACTCATAGGTGAGTCTGATACCGCCTTAGCTGTAATACTTAAACCATTCATCTCAAAGGTATTAGTACTTCCTGTGTACTCCACACCATTATACTCAATAACAGCATCCTTAGCATCAATCTTGGTTGAACCAGAGCCAAGGCCAAGTATATCCATAGCTGTATCTGATGTAGATGTAATATTAAAATCATTCTCAGCTCCTGAACCTACTGAGTTGATATAAAATCTTCCCTGCTTTGCATCAAAGCTAGCTGATACACCGAGCTTTGATAATCCTGCTGCAAAACCATCTATAGTAGTCTTATCATCTACAACAAATTCTTTGCCATTCACAGAAAATGAAGTTCCAACTGCTATACCTATATCAGCAAGCTTAGTTCCACCTGTAATATCAGAACTTGTAAACTCCTTAGTATAACCTAAGCTAGTTGTTCCTGTAAGTGATGTAACTGCACCAGTATCCTCATCAGCCTTGAAGTTAAGTTCACCTGATAAGCCCAGTGCCTCACTCTCCACTGTAAATACAGTACCTGTCTCTGTTCCATCCTCTGCCTTAGAAGCTGATGTATTAGAAAATACTATCTGTCCATTCTCGTAAGATGCCTTAAGACCCTTAAAGCCCTCTGTCTCAGATAATTTCTTATTGAGCTCCGCTAAATTAGCAACACCGTTCTCACCTTCACCACCAAGAACAAACTCCATATCTCCAAGAGCATTGCCATTGCCAATAGTAATAGTCTTACCAACTAGGTCTAAGCTATTGCCATCTGCATCCTTCATATCTGCAAAGCTAGTGTTATTAGTAGCAGATGCATATGTTGAATACGATCCACCTGCTGCCTTAATGTTAGCACCAGTAAGATATGCTGATGATGCAAGCTGCTTAACAGTAACTGTGTGAGTACCTGTTGCAGCCCCTGACTTAGCAGTAACACTTGCCTTTGACTCATCACTAACTGTTGCCTTCTTGCCCTTGTATGTGGAATTAGTCTTGAGAGCTGATAATTCGTTTTTAAACAAATCATAAATCTTAGTGTTTAAGTCCTGCCAAGCTTCCTTCTTCCACTCTAACATCTGCTTTTCTTTACGAACATTATCAACCTTAGTGGAACTAGCCTTAACCAATTCCTTAACCATGCTTTCAGTATCCATACCGGATATAAGTCCGGTCATTCTGATTCCAGCCATAGTAATTCTCCTTCCTAACCGACCGCCTCATGCGGCACTTCCTTGTTCTCAACTGCCCACTGGCCTCCTTGCCCGTGGTATAACTAAACTATCTCTTCTCGTCAACCATAAGACCTGCAAGTTCCCATGCCTTAGCAAGCATATCAAGTGCTTTTTCAGGTGGTATCTCTCTGATAACTTCATCAGTATCACTGTCTGTAACTGTAATAGAGATACGATTAGTGTCCTCATGATACTTGAAGCTACAATGTGTCTTTCTAAGGTTGCTCTTAATCTGCTTATTAATGTCATCTACTGCAGACTTAACCTTTTCTGGAGATATCTCCTTTTCTGACTGCACACCTGCTCTGTCAGCATCCGGATCTCCAGACTGTGAATAGCCACTTCTACTCTGTGTTGTAACTGGGGCAACTCTATCCACCTTAACAGGTGTTGCTGAAACAGCAACTTCAGGTGCCTCAACTCTTGTAGCTGGCTTAATATTCATTGTCCCTACGCTACCAATTCTTTCAATTCCCATGTCTTATACACCTCCATGTGCAAAAATTCTCATCCTTTGAGACTGGCTCAACACCCCAAAACAGACGGAATGCGAGCACAACTACTTACTGCTATCATATATATCGTCATAAAATAAA
>JAGAKD010000201.1 GCA_017625815.1 Lachnospiraceae bacterium
AGCTGACTCCAGAGATGCTAGAACGTCTGGGCAATCTTAAAAAAGGTCAGAAACTACCTGTGAACAGTCTAGAGGTAAAAGAGGGTGAGACAACGCCACCAAAGAGATATTCTTCTGGTACACTCATTCTTGCTATGGAAAATGCAGGACAGCTTATTGAAGACGAGGAGCTTAGAAGCCAGATAAAGGGTAGTGGTATAGGTACTTCTGCTACAAGAGATAGTATTATTACCAAGCTTGTCACTAACAAGTACATAGCCCTGAACAAGAAAACTCAGATAGTTACTCCTACATTTTTGGGAGAGATTATATATGATGTGGTGTATTACTCCATCAACAATCTGCTTCGTGCTGAGATGACAGCCAGCTGGGAAAAAGGCTTAGCTGGTGTTGCTGAGGGAAGCATTAGCAAGGAAGAATATACTGCAAAGATGAATAGCTATGTGGTGAACAACACAGAATTGGTTAAGGGCTTAGACAATCAATATAAGATAACCTACATATTTGACCAAACTAAGCCGTTTTATGAAAAGACTAGCAAGAAATCATAAGGAGATATGATATGAAAGAATTAGAGATTAAGTCAATGTATAGTTTAGAGCATTCTATAGTGGGAGATAGGTTGTCTACACTTACATATCCTTGGGAGGCTCTACCTAAGATAAAGGATTGGATACTTGAGATAGGAAAAACACTTAGCAAGGATGAGTATGATGAGGTATCAGAAAATGTATGGATACATAAAACTGCTAAGGTTTTTGCGTCAGCTTACATAGCAGGTCCAACTATTATTGGGCCAGACACAGAGGTTAGACAGTGTGCATTTATTAGAGGAAATGCTCTTGTTGGTGCAGGCTGCGTAGTTGGTAATTCTACAGAACTCAAGAATGTTATTATATTCGATAATGTTCAGGTTCCACATTATAACTACGTTGGTGATTCTGTGCTAGGTTATAAGTCACACATGGGTGCTGGCTCTATCACTTCCAATGTTAAGAGTGACAAGACATTAGTTCACGTTAAGAGTGAAGCGGATGGTGTAGATATTGATACTGGTCTTAAGAAGTTCGGTGCTATGCTGGGCGACTTTGTTGAGGTTGGATGTAATTCAGTACTTAACCCAGGAACAGTTATAGGTTCACATTCAAACATATATCCACTATCACCAGTTAGAGGATTTGTTCCAGCTAACAGTATATATAAGACAGGCGGAGCTATAGTGCCTAAGGCACTATAACTGCGTCTTCTAAGGCGTTTTTGACAGCTTCAAGGATCATTATAGAAGTGTATTTGTTGTCGCTGCTATAGGTTATGTTATCTATGGAACTAACTACGCTTATCTGATTATTTATCTCTTCAAGAGAAGGATTGATAAGTGGGTACATAGCAGTTACAGTTTCATCTAGATTGGTAATATCTACATGGGTAACCGCTGTTTCGTCAACGGTAACAGATACCATAAGTGATGAACCGCCTAAATTTAGCTCAGAGGTATACACTCCAGGCTTATATGTAGTTGAAGCAACGGGTTGTTCTTCTACGGCTTCAGTGGTAGCACTTGTGCTTTCATCAGCAGGCTTGTCAGGAGAGAACATATAGAAGAGTAAAAATATAAGCAACACCCCTAATAAGACAAAAATGCCTGTATAGATGAGTTCTTTTGACTTAAGGACAATGATTTTTGTTTTAGATGACATTATAAAAGCTCCTCACTAAGATTACTATATGTATATTCTTGGTGGGGAGTTTTTATGTTAATATATAAGCTTAAATTTTAAAATGCAAAAATCGTGATACTAACCAAAATATTATATTAAGGTATATATAATGTTTGTGCGAAGTATATATATAATATTTTAAAACATTAAATTTATAGTTATTTACTATATACTTTCTATGAGTTTGGGAGAAGCCTGTGCTAATTGCGTGTACTTGACAAGATAATAATGATATGCTATTTTATGTTCATCTATTAGATGTATAGAATGAATAACACGAATAAGTGAGGAGGAGAAAAAATATGAACGGAATTGCCATGAAGGTAGAGAAGATGGGTTTTAAATCTGCAAAAAAAATTATGGAGGATCATATAACACAAGCAAAAAAATCCGGTAAAGTGTACTTTTCAACAGATGTAGGGATCGCGGAAAAATTTCTTAGGCAGATTGAAGTGGTATTTTTCTATAATGTGAAAGAAGATATGTTTTATATTGGAAATGTTGTTAGGATTGAAAAAAGGAAAATAAAAGGAAATCGAAGTACCATGGATAATGCATTTATTCCAGAGGACTCAGATATGTTTTCTGTTTTAGAGTATGCTAATGAACCTAGAAAGACGTGGATATTGCTAGAGAATATTAGGGTTATAGATAAATCTAAGTTTTCTGAATGGAAAACTATATCAGATAATATTACTGTTGCAGAAAAAATTTTACAGGTTGGTAGATACCCAAGATTCTATTTTGTAGGATAGTTAAGGAGGAAGTTATTATGAATTACGCAATACTAGATGCTGTATACGATTTTAAGTTGTTTGAAGATACGATTGAGGAGTATATTGAAAAAGAATATATCACATGGGAAACAAGATTGACAGGATTTAATGAAGGTGATGTTGTTTTTATAAAGTATTCAGGACTTCCAATGGAAACTCAAGCACGTCTATTGTTTAGAGGTGAAGTTTTAGACAGTGGGTTAAAGATGACTCGTCATGAAATTTATGACGATAATGATGATACAATTGTAAAAGCTATTAAACTCACTAATTTAAAGGTAATATCTTTTTCGGATACAGAAAAATATACTGATTATGAGTTGAAAACAAGATACAATGTTAGATCAACTCGTGGAGGAGTATATTTGTACGATACACAGCAAGACTTAATTGATGCAATAGAAAACAGTTCTAATGAGTTAAGTCCGTTGGTTGATTCTTTAAATTACTTTAAGGAAAAAATAAAGGCATATAATGATA
>JAGAKD010000202.1 GCA_017625815.1 Lachnospiraceae bacterium
AATGATTTTTGCGGCGGTAGGGGCATATTTAGATACTTGCTTAAGAAAAAAGAAATCATTTATGTCACTGTTTTTTTTGATATCGGAAACTGGAAGGAGTTTTGCGGTAGTTAATATTGATAATCCTGTTTTTTTAGATTTTGTTGGACTGGGTGCATATAGACCGCGTTTTTCAATTTCAACAAGACGATTCATTAAGGATCAAAAGATAAACGAACAAAATAGAAAAATAGTATCAAAAATTGTTAAAGAAAATAATTATGTGGGATATTTGCATGAAAATGGCACATTGTCACAGGTAGCTTCTTATGTGAAAAGCATTGTTGATGTACAATATGTAGATGATTACATTAGGCTTACATATTACGTTAATGATGGGAAAAAAGATAGAAAAGCATATGCTAATATATATGACAATATCGACAATTATGACAGTTTAAAGAATATGCTTGAAAGATACACAATGTATTAAATATCAAAAAGGTTGTTGTTTTATCCTTGCGGATATAACAACAACCTTTTTATTTTATAAGATAGTAAAACAAGCTTTTGTTGTATTAGTTATCTCTCTTCTGGTCAAGCATTGCACGAACCTTCATAGATAATCCGAAGAGATTGATAAATCCTTCAGCATCCTTATGGTCGTAAAGATCACCAGTTGTAAAGCTTGCAAGCTCCTCTGAATACATTGAGTATGGAGAAGTTGTACCAGCCTTAATGATATTACCCTTGTAAAGCTTAAACTTAACTTCACCAGTAACTCTTTCCTGAGTCTTTTCGATAAATGCCTGAAGTGACTCACGAAGTGGGCAGTACCATTTACCTTCATAAATCATATCAGCAAACTTATCAGAAATAAGCTTCTTGTATGCAAGAGTATCTCTATCTAATATAAGCTCCTCTAACTGCTTGTGAGCCTCCATAAGAATAGTTCCACCAGGAGTCTCGTAAACGCCACGTGACTTCATACCAACAACTCTGTTTTCTACGATATCTACGATACCAACACCATGCTTGCCACCAAGTATATTTAACTCGCGGATGATGTCAGAAACCTTCATTGCTTTACCGTTAACTGACTTTGGAACACCCTGCTCAAATGTCATTGTAACATATTCAGCTTCATCTGGAGCCTTCTCAGGATGAGTACCGAGTACAAGAAGGTGATCCCAGTTTGGCTCCTGGCTTGGATCTTCAAGCTCAAGACCCTCGTGGCTGATGTGCCATAAGTTTCTATCACGGCTGTATGATGTTGACGCATCAAATGGAAGGTCAATACCATGCTGCTTACAATATTCAATCTCGTCCTCACGTGACTGCATTGTCCACTCTGGCTGTCTCCAAGTAGCAATTATCTTAAGGTCTGGAGCTAAAGCCTTGATGTTAATCTCAAAACGAACCTGATCGTTACCCTTACCAGTTGCACCGTGGCAAATAGTAGTAGCTCCTTCCTTTCTAGCTATCTCAACAAGCTTCTTAGCGATAAGAGGTCTTGCGAAAGATGTACCGAGAAGGTACTTATTCTCATATGTAGCATTAGCCTGAACTCCTGGAACGATGAAATCATCACAGAACTCATCAACAACATCAAGGATATAAAGCTTTTCTGCACCTGAGTACTTAGCTCTCTCCTCTAAACCGTCAAGCTCGCTTTCCTGTCCAACGTCAATACATACACATACAACGTCGAAATCATAAGTCTCTTTTAACCAAGGTATAATGGCAGTTGTATCAAGTCCACCAGAATACGCAAGTATAACTTTTTCCTTCATTATAATGAATCCTCCTTAGAATATGATTGAAAATAATATTGCCTGTATTTTCACACTGACATCAGTATACCCCTTAAAATTGGATAATGCAATAAGTAATTTTATATTTTTATGCATAAAATAGCGTATAATATACATAATATTGCATAAAATGTAAAAAATATTCATAAAATTCCAAGTATAGGTTGCATATTTTAATTTAGAGTTGTATAATCGGAGTTAGTTTTTAGAGAAAAGAGGCGTTTTTTATGATAAAGGTTGGAATTATAGGTTCTACAGGATATGCAGGACAGGAGTTAGTTAGAATTTTACTAGGACACAAGGACGTAGAGATTGTATGGTATGGTTCAAGAAGCTATATAGATAAGAAGTATTCTGAAGTATACGGAAATATGTTTAATATAGTAGATGATAAATGTATGGATGACAATATGGAAGAGTTGGCTGAGAAGGTGGACGTTATATTTACAGCTACACCACAGGGACTTTGTGCTTCATTAGTTAATGAAGATATATTATCAAAGGTTAAGATTGTTGACTTATCAGCTGATTTTAGAATTAAGGATGTAGCTACATATGAACAGTGGTATGGTATAGAGCACAAGAGCCCGGAATTTATAGATGAGGCAGTTTATGGTCTTTGTGAAATAAACAGAGAGGATATTAAGAAGGCAAGACTTATTGCTAATCCAGGTTGTTATACAACATGTTCAATCCTTTCCATGTATCCTTTGGTTAGGGAAAAAATGATAGATGTAAATACTATTATTATAGATGCAAAATCTGGTACATCAGGTGCAGGAAGAGGTGCAAAGGTTGCAAATCTTTACTGTGAGGTTAATGAAAGTATCAAGGCATATGGAGTGACTAGTCATAGACATACACCAGAGATTGAAGAGCAGCTTGGATATGCTTATGAGGGTTCACCACTTCTTTTGAATTTTACACCACACCTTGTACCTATGAATAGAGGTATACTTGTAACAGCATATGCTAATCTCAATAAGGACTATTCTTATGAAGAGATTAAGGCAGTATATGAGAAATATTACGCTGATGAGAAGTTTATTAGGCTTCTTGAAAAGGGTGTTTGCCCAGAAACTAGATGGGTTGAGGGTAGTAACTATGTAGATATTAATTTTGCTGTTGACCCAAGAACTAAGAGAGTAGTGGTTATGGGTGCAATTGATAATCTTGTAAAGGGTGCAGCAGGTCAGGCTGTACAGAACATGAATCTTATTATGGGACTTCCAGAGACAGAGGGACTTTTGATGCCACCAATGTTCCCATAATGATATAGAAAAACACCTTGGCAAGAGATGTAAGATATAAGAATAATCTGATTAGGAGATGATAATATGAGTAGTTTGAAAGTTATAGATGGAGGAGTAACAGCTCCAATAGGATATAAAGCAGCAGGTACTCGTGCAGGTATTAAGGCAGGAAAGACCAATAAGGATATGGCAATGATATATTCGGAGGTTCCTGCAGCTACAGCAGGTACATTTACTAAGAATATTGTAAAGGCAGCTCCTGTTCTTTGGGATATGAAAGTTTGTGATGGTGGAGTAGCTCAGGCGGTAGTTGTAAACAGTGGTATTGCCAATGCCTGTACAGGTGATGTTGGATATAAGAACTCAGAGGATACAGCTAAGATGGTAGGTGAAGCACTTAACATTGATGCAAATCAGGTATTGGTAGCTTCTACAGGAGTTATAGGATTTTACCTTCCAATGGATGCTATAGCTAATGGTGTAAATCTATTAAAGGATATGCTTGCTGATACAAGAGAGGCAGCAGTGGATGCAGCTACAGCTATTATGACTACCGATACTCATAAGAAGGAGTATGCAGTAGAATTTGAGCTTGGTGGTAAAAAGGTAACTATGGGTGCTATGTGCAAGGGCTCAGGTATGATACATCCTAATATGGGTA
>JAGAKD010000203.1 GCA_017625815.1 Lachnospiraceae bacterium
AATTGCGTTCCGCAAGAAAGTCAATTTCTCTTTATTAGAAGAAGAAGCTGAAGAAAAAGAGGTAATTACTTCATTCACAGCGAACATTGAAGATACAATTCCGGCTTGGGTTCGACAAGTTGAGAATATGAAAAAAAATCGTAAATAACCTAAAGGAGGATATATTAAATGGCAAAATTAGATAAAAAAGGTTATGGGCAAGTTGAGCCTAACCACTTAGCAGGACAAAAATCAGGAGCTATCTACGCTATGTTACCAGCAGATAACTCTCTTGATGTAGTAGAAAACGGAATGTTCATGAAATACGATTACGCAGCAGGTGAGTGTAATTTAGATGGTAATGGAGAAGATATGTTAGTATTCTCTGAAGTTAAATTATATGACCCAACACATTCATATAAAGATTTCGCATTAAAAAAAGCAGACAGCGTTGATGGAAAAATTTACCCACGTTTAATGTTAACTTTCCCCGGAGACCATTTCACAACTAACTTAGTTGACTTAACTTCTCCAAAAGGTTCTCGCAAAGGAAAATTCTTAACAGTTCAAGATGGAATTTTAACTGAGCAAGGTTCTGACCCAGGAGAAGGTATGGTTTGGCAAGTAGCAATGGAAACTACATTAGCTGATGGACAACCAGCAGTTAAAGTAATTCGCGTTCGCTAATTTTTAGAAAGAATATAAACTAAGGAGGAAATATATAATGGCATTACCAATCAATGAATTAAAACAATTAATGTTAGCTACAGCTAAAGCTTCTCAAGCACCAGCAGCTAACTTCTCATTCGCAGGAAAAGAATTATCAGCTTATGATTTAAATGAAACATTACGTGCAGAATTAAATGAATTAGCAGGTGACCATAATGCTTACCGCCGTAATAAATTAGATGTATTCGAATTAATCGAAGAAACTGTAGATGAATTATTACCTAACCGCATCCGCAACACATATGAAATGTTCGCAGAAACTCGTACTTTTGCTCAAGGTGACAAACCAGTATTCACTCGTAAAATGGGTAAAGCTCGTGCTCGCCAATTCGTATCTCGCGTTGGATTAGCAGGTTTATATGAAGTATTCAAATTAGACAAACAATCATTCACTGTTGAAACAACAGCATTCGGAGGAGCAGCTCAAATCGGATTCGAAGAATTCTTAGATGGACGTGTTGACTTCGCTGAATTAACAGAAGTTGTTATGCAAGGTTTAGAAGATGCAGTTTATGCTGAAGTAACTAAAGCATTAATGGGAGCTTTAACTCAATTACCAGAAGCTAACCGTCATGCAGCAGCAGGATTCTCAGCAACTGAATTCGATAAATTATTAAATATCGCTCGTTTAGATGGAGAAGTAACAATCTTAACATCTTTAGAATTAGCTTCAAAAATCGTTATGCCAGAACAATGGATTTCTTCTGAAGATAAAACAGATGTTCGCAACCAAGGTTATGTAGGAATGTACAAAGGAGCTCGCGTAGCTATCTTACCTCAATACTACTTAGACTTAGCTAACACTCAATTAGGTGTAGACCCATCATTCGCTTGGTTATTACCAGCAGGTTCATTAAACGAAAAACCTATCAAAATCGCTTTCGAAGGTCAAACAATCGTTGATGAATACACTAACTATGACCGTTCTCGTGAAATCCAAGTTTACAAAAAATTCGGTGTTACTGCATTAATGACTAACAATATCTGTGTATACCAAGATACAAACTTAGCATTCCCTGAACATTCTTCAGTTATGGGTAAATAAGCAACTAATTCTACTAGGATATAATTAATTGAATAAAGGGAAGGAGAAGACACTTTTTAGTCATCTCCTTTTTTTGTATATTTAGGACTCATAAAAAAGAACTTGTGAGTCTTATAATTTGCAAAAGACACTTCTATCTTTTTTACATTAAAAATGATGTAGTAGAAAATAGATTGGTAAACTTGACAATATTAATTCTATGTGCTATAATGAATATGAGGTCGTATAGACACGCTTTATGAGATTAAAGGAGGAAAACATAAAATGAATAACAAGGTATTAGTAGTAAATCGTGCGGCTTGTTCTGTAAGTTATAATATTCCAGAATTACACGTAGAACGTTCATTCCGTCCATTAGGACAAACAGGAGACCGCATGATGATTAGTCGTGAAGAATTAAAAGCTTTAAGCTATTTACATGGTGGTAAAATTTTATTAGATAAATATTTAATGATTGAAGAAGCTGACTTACAAGAGGAATTAGGTATTACAGTGGAACCTGAATATACTTATACTCTTGAAGAAATTCGTGAATTATTAACTACTGGAACTGAAGCTCAATTAGAAGATTGCTTAAACTTCGCTCCAGCAGGTGTTTTAGATTTATTAAAACGTGAAGCTATTGCAATGCGCTTAGATAGCCATAAAAAACGTAATTTAATTTCTGAGAAATTAGGAATCAATTTAGAAGCAATGATTAAAAATGATATTATTATTAAATCATCTGAGCAAACAACTGCTACAGAAGCTCCTGCGGCAACTGGTCGTAAAGCAGCTCCTGTAAAACGCAAATCAACTCCGGTGAAGAAATAATAATAGGGAGGGTATATTATGAATGAGAACAAAACTTATTTCTCAACAATATACTCTAATTTCTTATCTAAAGTAACCGATGAAATGTATGCTGAAACTTGGACAGAGGCTGATTTAAAGCGTGACTTAGAATCTATTCTAATGTCTGCTATTCCTAACTTTAGCTTTCCCAAGTTTCCGCTTTATGATTTTAAACGTTCAACAGAAGATGAAAATGGAGATATGGTAGAGGGATATTTCAATAGTGTTTTATCTCTTGATGAGATTGTTATTCTATCTAATTTAATGATGACTGAATGGCTAACAAGACAAATCATGACTACCGAGAATATTCGTCAAAAAGTCTATTCTTCTTCTGACTTCAAAGTAAGTTCTCAAGCTAATCATCTTGATAAGTTGAAAAAATTACGAGATGCTTATGTTGCTGAAAACAAAGCTAATCAAAAAATGTATGGGCGACGAGAAATCACAGCAGAAGGAAGAGTTAAGACAACTTTATCGAAATTGGCAGGTGAGCCAAGATGATGACAAAGTATGGAAGAGAAATTCAAGACACTGATTTAAATGGCTATTTAGATTTAATGAAAAATAAAACATACAAGCTATTGCCACTTAGAGAGGAGAATCTTCCTTGGGAAAAACATTTAGAAACTATTCTAATTGAAATTAGTGGTTTTAATAAGATTACAATGAATGAAGTTAAAACTCTTGTAGTTTTATCAAAGTTAGAAAGCTTAAAAGAGATGGATGATTTTAAACTTTATCGCAAAACAATATTTGAATGCTTAAACTCTTTAGAAGATTTAAAAAGGGGGTAAGCTATGAATTTAGATTTATACCGCAAAAGACAGGTAGCTTATGGAGGTTCAAGTTCCATAGATAAGCTAGACTATAGAAATAAACAATTATTTAACAGAGCTTTACAAGAAAGTTTTAATGCTGAGGAAGTTGTTTTAAATAATAAAGACTGGCGAGCTTTAATTCTAGAAGATAAACTAACATTAGAACTTGACCAGAAATGGATTGGAATGCCTCTTGAGAGTAATTTAAAACCAGGTGATGTAATTCATGTCAAAAGAAATGATATTCGTTGGATTATGGTTCAAACAGACTTATCAGAACGCTCTTTTTGTAGATGTGTAGGCAAACGTTGTGTTGCTGAAATCACATGGAGAGACGAAGATGATAATGTTCACTCAAGTTGGGCAGCACTTCGAGGACCGACCGAAACCTCGATAAAAACAGAGGCACGTAAACACATATTATTCGACCAAGGAAATGAAAAGGTAGCTTTATGGTTGCCTGATACCCCAGAAACAAAAAGCCTTCGTAGATATAAACATATTATGGTGAAGGGTGAAACATGGGAAATTGCGTCAGTCGATTATTTAACAACACCGGGTATTCTTGAACTTAATTTAGTTGAAGCTCAAGATAATAGAGACCTGGATAACACTTCTCTTGGAATAGCTAGGGATAATAAATTTACATTTACTAATGTATTTGATAAAGACCTCGACTTCCAATTAAATACATATATCAGCTTAGAACCTTACTTAACAAAAGATGGAGTAGATATAACTGAAGAGAAAGAATCTGAGTTTGTATTTACTTGCTATCCAGACACTTATACTTATGATGAAGTTCATCTAGGAGTAAGTTTTTCTGAATTAGGTAATTACCATATTACTATTGGTTATCCAAATATGAAGATGGTAAAAGAGTATGATATTGAAATTAAACAGTATGAAACAGAAATAGAATCTTATTATTTAATTAAAGGAAATTCAATTATTCGACCTCTAGTAAACAGTTTAGAATCTTATGATATTGATTATTTTGTAAATGGAGTTCAAACACCTATTACTCCTGGTAAATGGGTATTTGATAAAAACTTTGCAACTGCAAAATCACAAAGTGCATATCATATTGACTTAGATTTTACTGGAGAAATTGGAACAATGACTCTTCAATATGTGGTTGATAATAAGGTATTGGCAGAAAAAGAGATTACTGTTTATTCAGTATTTGGATAAAAGGAGAGTTATTATGAAAATAGATTTAGTAACGCCTAGGAACTCGAGTTTCGAGTCTTCGGCAAAAGATTTGCAGAAAATCACAAGCAAATTTTTGGATAATCAAAAGCTATTAAAATTATTAAAATACTCTACTTTTGATGCTTTGTCTAAGCCAGATTTAACAAATGAAGAAAAGTCGGCAATGTTAAACAATAATATTAGAGTAGTGCCTAAATTACCATTTAATGACTCTCAAGAATCAATAGTAATAATTACTTTTGATTCATTTATGGAAAATGGTAATAACCCAGAATTTCGAGATAATATTATTATGATTGATGTATTATGTCCTGTGTCTTCTTGGATTATGGGAGATTATATGTTGCGACCATATAAAATTATGCATGAGATTGATGGGATGCTAAATCGCAGCAGATTAAATGGAATTGGAAAAGTAGATTTTGTATCTGCCAATAGTCTAATTCTAAGCGAAGAATTAGCAGGTTTTACTCTTGTATATCGAGTTATTAACGATGTCTAAATTTGATTATTTAACTTTGTTGGTAGGAGAAGATATTTTATTAAAAGAATTTAATCTTATTTTACACCAACCTCGCATTAGAGATATCTCTATTATCGGAGAAGAAAATTTCTTTAAGATGCTTAGTTTTCTATTCATAGAGAAAGAGAATATTATTAATGTTCTTTCTGAAAAAAAAGACCGAGCAGAGGTGGAGGCAGTTTACAAAGATTTAACAGATTATGAAATCTTTTATTCGACTGCCGCGAGTGATAAGCAGCAGGATGGAGAAATTAGCATTAGAGAAGGGGCAACTCAAATCTTTATGCTACTCTTCCCGGACTATCACATATCTTTTGAGGAAAATGGAATCTTCTATTCGGACAAGGATAATAATTTTAGAATTATCAATAAGCATGATTATAGTATACTTAGAGACCAAATTAAAGAAGTTTTATGTTTAGATGGTCTCGGAGGTGAAGAAGATTATAATCCTGCAGATGATAGAGCTCGAGAAATTGCCGAAAAGTTAAAAGCTAGAAAGAAAAGGCTTGCAAAAGATAAGGGAAAGAAAAAAGATATGATAGCCAACTATGTTTCTTCTTTATCTATTGCTCTACCAAATAGTTCAATTAACTATGTAAGCTCATTAACTTTATTCCAACTGTACGACCAATTAAAACGATATGGTGCTTATAAAGATAGTGAATTAAGATTACAAGCTCACATGGCTGGAGCTAAGGATGTAGAACAGAAAGATTGGCTAGGCCCATTAGAGAAATAACAGGCTTTTATAAAGTCTGATAAATAAAATATATATATATTGAAAACTCGATAGGAGGAAACAAACATGAAATTTGGTGTTCGTGAAATTTGCGACGTAGTATTACGTGCTAAAGGAACTGTTAAAGTTGGAGAAACTACTTTCTCACATGATGAACCAGTTATCTACTTCGATTCAGCAAAAACTTCAACAGTTGAAGGTTCAGCTACTACTGTATATGCTACAGGAGGACGCGGGAACAATAAATTATTAGCTTGGGAAGGTGAAAAGTCAGTTACTTTCACAATGGAAGATGCTTTATTATCTCCATTAGGATTCTCAATCTTATCAGGAGCAGGTTTAGTAGATGCATCTCAAGTTAAAGGAGGAATGAAAGTTCATACTACTTTAACTACTGTTGTTGATGTAACAAGTGGAATTACTGTTAACTTAGCTGAATTAACAGGAAAAGAAATCGCTGAAGAAAAAGCTTATGCATTCATCATGAAAGATGGACAAATCGCAGAACGCTTAGAGGCAGCTGTTCCATCTGATGGTACAGTAACATTCACTCGCAAAGGAAAAGCTGTTGGTGAATTAACTGGAGAACAAACTGTTATGATTGACTTCTACGTATCAGTAGAAACTGGAGCAGTTGAAATGACAATTGAACCAGATAAATTCGGAGGATTCTACTACTTAGAAGCTTCTACACTATTCCGTCGCCAAGACAATGGACAAGATATGGCTGCTGCTTTCGTTATTCCGAAAGTTAAAATCCAATCTAACTTCACATTCGCAATGGCTTCTTCAGGAGACCCATCAACATTCACATTCACAATGGATGCATTCCCTGATTATACAAAATTCGACCCAACTAAACAAGTATTATTCGCATTACAAATCATCGAATAATTTGGTAAGAAGAGGAGAAATCCTCTTCTTTTTTTTAGATATAAAGGAGAGATAATATGGCAAAACAATTTACTGGAAATGCTAAGTCTTTTGGTCATATTCATCCATTAATGAAAAGAACAGATTGGAATGAGTATAAGCGAAATTATGACCAAAATGAAATACAGTATTCTCAGTGGGCTAAGGGTGGTAGCACTCCAAATGCAAGTAAATTGCAATCAGCGATTTCTACTATTTATAATAAACAAGCCCAACAGGCTAAAACTGAATATTACAAAAAATTCTCAGGCTTGGAGAATCCAGAAGACTCAGCTACTGTTATAGCTCAGCTAGATGCTCTTGAAACTCTAGTGACGGAAAATTATTTTACTAAAGCAGCGACAAAAGCATTAAAATCAATCAAAGATGATAGAAGTGCTATGGGGAAATTGGTTTCTAGTGCAATTAAAGTGCTACAAAACGGCGATATTTCATCAACTTCAGCAGAGTATAATAATGCTATCTCAGAATTAGAAAGTGCGGCAAAAATCTTAAATGACTTATTATATACTACCATACCTGCAGAGCTTGGAATGGATTTAACTGCTGCTAAAGGAAATGAACAGCAAATAGCTGAAGCTTTATATCGTAGCACAATGGATTCAAGTGCCTTAACCTCTTATTTAAACTCTGCTAGATTATTAGAATCATTAAATCAGGTTGTAAAAGATAAGCAGGTTGGAGAGGAAGGGTTGATATTTTATAAATATATGAATCTGAAATCATCTGGTATTATAAAAAAGACTTTAGATACCAATGAATCATTAGGGGATTTAAGTAATATATATCGTAAAACAGATGCCGCGAAAGTTATTAAGACACAACAAACAATAACGAATACAATCGCCAAAGTATCAGGAAGTTTTTTCGAAGGGACTTTCCCCAAGATGCTTGCTCAAGCAATGAGTGATGGATTAATTGCTGTTGAAGAAGCAGCAAAATCGGTGCAGGGAGCAACAACAGATTCCTCTGGTCGTCAACAAAAAACCGATGTTGTTGTAAAGATTAATACAAGCAGTGTTAAGCTTAGAGAAGGTTTGAAAACAACTGATTTAGAATTCCCTACTCTCGATAATGGTATGGTTCAAACAAACCTGAGTTTAAAGCAAGGGTCTATTAAAAAACAAACTAACTTTCAAAACTCTACTTTCAAGTCTATGCTAGAAGAATTGGGTTCAGTTGGAGGAGTTCGATATCAAAACCTATTAGTTCACTATTTTCAGCTCTATAATACTGAAGGTGCTGCTGCTGATGAGAATGTTATGAAATTAGTTAATGCTTATGTAGTTTCACATATGGCGTCAAAAATTATTGGTGATGATATTGACTTTATCGTATATTCAGATGGAGCAATATCAAAACATATGATGCTACAAAAACTTGGTAATGGTAAGTATCTGAGAATATTTCCTCGTGGAATTGATAATTTATTCGATGATATTGCTAGTGCTAAAATTGATATTAAAAATTAAAGGAATTATAAACTTGACAAACATAAAATTATAACCTATAATTAAGTTAGGAGAAATCGCAAGGAGGTATTAATATGAGTAAATTAGCGTTTCATAAATTAAATATTAATAAAGAATTACCAGTTAAAACAATTAACTTTAATGGAACTGACATTGAAGTTAAACAGTATTTAGATTTAAACTCTAAACAAAATATTATTGATATGGCTATTGAGCCAAGTAAATTATTACCTTATGTTAATAGATTATTATCAGATGCTATTTTTAGTTATTTAACAGTATTATCTTATACTAATCTTGAATTAACACTAAAGAAAGAGAAAGAAGACCCTATTAAAGTCTATGATATTATGGAGAGTTCAGGATTAATTGATGCTGTATTCTCGGCTATTCCAGAAGTAGAACTTAATAGTTTGGTTGAATCATACAAAGACGCTATTGAAGACTACAATTCTTATAAGGTTTCTATTAAAGGTTCACTAGATAGCGCACTTGAAAGCCTACCTCAAAACTTACAGGCTATCAACTCTGCTCTTGAAACTTTTGACCCTGAAAAGTTCAAAATCTTAAATGAATTAACCGCAGTAGTCGGTATTAAGTAGACATAATGCCTGCCTTCTCGGCAGGCTTTTTAATTTAAAAAGGGGTGAAATTAAATGGCTAACGTAAATCTTACGTTTGGAATAGAAATGGATAAGTCCAGCGTAACCAAAGCCCAGGCTGACGTTCAGAAGTTAATTAAAAGCTTACAGAATGAACTACAGCAAGGCGATTTTAGTCCTCTTGAAACGAAGAAGTATCAAAAATCGATTCAAGAATTAATTAAGTTAAATGAATCTTTAGGTAAGTCATATGTTGATGCCCTAGAGAAATTTAACGTTGATGGGTTCTTACGAGAACTTAAAAGGATGGATATAAATCTTGACCAATTACAGAATGATATAGAAGAATTAGGTTATGAAGGCTATTTATCAATGGAGAAATTCACCAAAGCGGTGAAAAATAATCAGGTAGAAATTCAGAAAACTGATACTCTATTAGAGAAAACAGCAACTACTCTTGGTAAAACATTCGCATGGAGTATGGCAAATCGAGCTGTAGATACCTTCACAAACTCTGTATCTAGTGCAATTCGATTCATATATGACTTAGATGAGTCTTTAAATAATATTCGAGTTGTAACTAATATGAATGCTAGTGAGATGGACAATTTTGCAAAGAAAGCAAATGATGTTGCACAAGCATTAGGGCAAACAACTGTTGCATATACAGAAGGTGCTTTATTATACTTACAACAAGGTAAGTCAATGGAAGAAGCTGCGGCTTTAACAGAAGCAACTTTAATTGCATCAAATATTACTGGAGAATCAACAGCACAAACAGCAGAATTATTAACTGCGGCTATGAATGGTTATAATCTAGCAGCAACAGAGGCTATGAATATTACAGATAAGTTCGCAGCAGTAGGAGCAGCAACTGGAGCAGATTTCTATGAATTAGCAACAGGTATGTCGCGAGTTGCGTCTATGGCAAATACTGTTGGTATAGGATTTGATTCATTAAATGCTCAAATCGCAACAATTTCATCTGTTACTCGTGAAGCACCTGAAACAATCGGTACGGCATTAAAAACAATCTATGCACGTATGTCTCAAATGAAAATTGAAGGGTCTGTTACAGACGAAGATGGAATTACATATACCACAGGTAAAGCAGCAGCAGCATTAGAGGCCGTTGGTATTTCTATTCTAGAAGTAAATGGCGAAATGCGAGAGATGGAAGATGTTGTTACTGAAGTAGGTAATAAATGGGATGGATTAACTCAAATTCAAAAGGTAGCTGTTGCAGAAGCGTTAGCTGGAAAACAACAGTTAAATAAATTTATTGCTTTATTCAATAACTGGGATATGTATCAAGATGCCTTAGCAACATCAATTAACTCAACTGGTGCGGCTATGGAACAGAATGAAATCCGCATGGATTCTCTTGAATACAAAACCAATCAATTAAAAGCAACAACTGAAGAACTGTTCTTAACAGTAATAAATAGTGATTTATTTAAAGGTTTAATTGATGGAGCTACTGTATTTATGAAAGCTCTTACTGGAATATTTGATATTCTAGGAGATATGACGCCTTTATTGACAACTCTTGGAGTAGCATTGTCGTCTGCATTCTCAACTAAATATATGTATCAATTAATGGATATCACGACAATGTTTAAAGAATCTATTTCAGGAACATTTAAAGAAATCAAAGAAAGCGGCTCACTCTTTGGTAAAACTAATGAAAAAATGGCTCATGACACAGAAACCGTGTTCAAGTCTATTGTAAAAAATACAACTGCATTAGAAGATTTTGCTAAAGCAGCCAAGCTTCCAGAAGAGCGCTTTAAGGCACTTCAAGAACAAGTAGCTGAATATAGTCGAGCAGTTCAAGATGAATCTCATATTAAGTCAATGTTAGAAAATGTGAAAGGTCGTCAAGAAGAAGCTAAGGCTACTCAAGAATTAGCGTCTATTGAATTCAATAGAGCAAGAGAAGAAGTAGTTGCTCATATGCAAAGAAGAAAACAACATGTAGAATACATGGATGACTTATATGCAGAAGCTAGAGCGAAAGCTGAAATGGTGGAAGATGAGGTTGCGAAAGCAAACAAAATTGCATCTTTAAATAGAGTATATGACAGAAACGAAGATGGGTCTAAATCAGATAGACTTATTGAAAGAGAAAAAAATATTACTCAAGCTCTCAAAGAAGCTCAACAAGCTCGAAATGAGGCACTTAAAAAGAGTGATGAGGCTAGAGAACGATATGAAATTGAAAGCCAAAGTGTTAAACAATTAACAGAGCAGTTAGAACAAGCTCAAAATCGTGTTCAAAGTTATGCCGGTCAAATCACCGACATGGTTGAATCGGGCAATAAAGCTATTAGTATGACAGATAAGCTAACTAAGGCTTTTAGTTATGTAGGAACCGCTTTACAAGCTACACAAAGTATCACCACTTTCATTAATGCCTTTGACACTATTGAAGGTCGAGGAGAAAAAATTTATGATAGCGTAGTTAGTATGTTGTCAGGTGTTGCAATGCTTATCCCTGGATTTGGTCCTATTGCAAGTATGGCGGTATCGGCTTTAGGTTCAGTTATTGATAAATTCTGGGAAGTTCAAACTCCATTAGAAAAAGCTAATGAAAAGGCTAAAGAATATGCTCAAACAATAGAAGAATTAAATTCGATTGTTGCTCAATCTGAAGATATTGAAGCAGAAAGACAACGAATTGAAGCTATGTCAGAATCGATTGAAAAGCGTGAAGCTGAAATTGAATTGGCTAATAAGATTGCAGAATTATTCCCTGAACTTCGTAAAGGCTACGACTTAGAAGGCAATGCTATTATAGATTTAACTAAAGACTACGAAGAATATGCTAAAGCTAAGAGAGAGGCTTATGAAACTGGTAAAGGTGCTGGTGGAGAAGAAGCGGCTCAAAAAGTCGCTGTAGATAGTATCAAATCTAACTATGGTAAAGAAAACTATGATGCAATGGCAGATGTTTCACAAGTAATCAACCCTTATGCCAAAGAGGTGCTAGAGGGAGTAGATAAAAGTGTCCAAAACTTAGTGCTATCTTTAGTAGAGTATGATAAAATCGCAAAACAAATCGACCAAGGTACTGATTTAGAAAACATTGGGGCACAAGTTCAATCGTTCCTAACAGAAGCTCTTGGCGTAGCTGATAACTTAGAAAAAGTTAAACAATTACCTACTGAATATCAACAAGTTATTAATACAATGCTTGGTATGATGTCGCAAGAAAATAGAATTAACTTCTTTGATGCTCTTGTATTTGGAGAAGATGGAAGAGTCGACCTTAGCAAGATGTATGAAGCCTTTGATGAATTTAGATACTCTTATGATTCATTGGTGTCGCAATTAGCTAATAGTTTAAATAGAGCTGATATTGAAACTATTCTATATCAATTAAATAGCTTAGGTCAATGGGAAATGCCAGAGGGTATTACTAATTTATATGAGTTAAACCCAGCAGAGTTAACTGCGGGATTTTCTCAAGCTATTCAAAATCTAGAAGAAAATGGCTTTGAACTAAAAAATGTTCTAAATAACTTAGGAATACAATTAACTGAAGAACAATTAACTTTAGTAGATTTAATCTATGGAAATTCAGAAACGTTTAGAGCTAAAAACTTAGAACTTCAAGAACAATTATTGCAAACAAAAGAAATGTTCTTAGCTAATTATGTGAATCCAATGGAGTTCGCAGATATTAATGAAGCAGACCAAGTAATTGATAGCTATCAAAAACTAATTGACGAGAATAAAACACTTGTAGAATTATTTAATGAAGCTAACGCAATTGAGTTCGAAGATGGACACATCTTAACTTCATCTTTTGCAGACATGATTGATAGCAACACAGATGGTCTTGAAAATGCTAATGATTTATTGCTAACTTTTAATGAATTATTTGAAGATGTTTCAGATGCTGATTTAGCTTCAATGTTTGGAGAAGATTTAGCTAGCAATATTCAAGAGTTATTACAAATTACAGACTTAAAGGCTCCTTTTGAGGATTGGCCTGATTCAGCTAAAGAAGCATTCAGTCAAGTCTATGATACTTTTGCGGAGTTTGAAGATAATGCTAAATCTCTATATATTCGAATGAATGCAGATAATAAAGAGTTTTATGATGAACTTCGTAAAAATAATGCTGAGACATTTGCGGCGTGGGATGAGGCTTTTGGTCTAACAGG
>JAGAKD010000020.1 GCA_017625815.1 Lachnospiraceae bacterium
AGGAACTAGTAAATATAATTTCTTAGGATAAGATTATAAAGCTTTTATATGATATATGTAATATAACAGCTTTTTATATAAGAAAGTTTTATGCTTTCTTAATATACAAAATAGTGATATCATTAAAACAGAGACAATATATGATGTAAGAAAGGAAGGAGAGATATTTTGAATAAAGTAGGAATAGTTGCTTGCTCTAATGCACAGCTTTTATCATATAAAGCAGATATAGATAGATTAGATAAGATATTAAGGGATATGGGACTTCAGCCTGTGTATAGTGAATACATATATGAGAAAGAACCTTATTTCAGTGGGATAGCAAGAGATAAGGCGAAGGCACTTATGGAATTATACAAAGCTGAGGATATTGTTGCTATATTTGATATATCTGGCGGAGATATGGCCAATGAAATATTACCCTACCTTGACTATGAATGTATTGCTAATACGGATAAGAAATTTTGGGGATATAGTGATCTTACAACTATAATCAATGCAATATATGCCAAAACTGGAAAATCCTCTATGCTTTATCAGGTTAAAAATCTGGTTTGGGACAAAACCAGAAGTCAGATAGGGGATTTTGTGGAATATGCAAATAAAATATTACTTAGTGATGATACAGATAATAAAGCACCTGGTAATGAACCAAAAGATGAAATCAAAAAATTAAGTTTACTTGAGTTTGATTATGATTTTATACAGGGTGAAACTCTAAAGGGAATTGTAATCGGTGGAAACATTAGATGTTTTCTTAAACTAGCTGGAACCGAGTATATGCCAGATTTTACAGATAAGGTTTTGTTGCTTGAAAGTCTAGGTGGAGAAGTACCACAGATGATAACTTATCTAAATCAACTACAGCAGATGGGAGCTTTCAGTAAAATAAGTGGAATAATTCTAGGAACCTTTACAACAATGAAAGCAAATAACTGTAAACCAGATATAATAGAGCTAGTTAGAAGGTATGCAGGAGATAAGCTTCCTATAGTAAAGACAGAATATATAGGGCATGGAAGCAATTCTAAGGCAATTGCTATTGGCATAGCTATATCATTAAAAAGTAATGAGGGTGATAGATAATTTTAAATATGATATACATATATTATAAACCCTTTGCGAATGTCGGCACTTAATGAATAAAAAGCACTATGGTATGTTTTGGCATATCATAGTGCTTTTTATGAATTTAGTACCGTTACTTGAGCAACGGAGCGAGAGCGTGTTTATAGATATATGTATATCATATTTAAAATTATATTGAATCTTCCTTGGCCTTCTTACTTGGTAGCTGTGCCAACACAACTGCTATAAATATTAGCAAGCAACCAGAAAGCTCCTTAAGGGTAAGTTTTTCCTTGAGTAATATCCAGCCTGCTAACACAGAGAATACGGATTCAAGGCTCATAATAAGAGATGCAATAGTAGGATTAACACCTTTTTGACCTATAATTTGAAGAGTATAGGCTATACCGCAGGAAAAAATACCTGCATACAAAAGTGGTATCCAAGCATCTAGGCTTGTAAAACCATCTAACCAAAGAGAGAAACTGCCAAGCTTTTTAATATCTATAAATATCATTGGTAGAAAAGTAAGAACTCCTACTGTAAAAAACTGAATGCAAGACATTCTAAGACCATCTACCTTTGGAGAGAAGTAATCAATAACCATAATATGTATGGAAAAACAAAAAGCACATATCATAACCAGTAAATCTGATAATTGTATGTAGAATCTGCCATCAATACATAAAAGGTATAGACCAACTAGTGTGATTGCAACAGCAAACCATACATTTACCCCACATTTCTTTTTTAGAAATATGCCTAATATCGGTACTAAAAGAATGTAGCAAGCGGTTAAGAATCCAGCCTTGCCAGCAGGAGTGCCTAGATATATTCCCATTTGTTGTAGATTTGTGGCGATACATAAAACAATACCGCAGAGAACTCCTCCCGTAAGAAGAGTTCTCTTTGCAGTTTTAGTATCTGGTTTTTTCGTAAGACCAACCTTATCTGTTATAGATATGATTAGAACAAGAAAAAGTGCTCCGATAAAAGATCTAATGCAATTAAATGAGTATGGTCCGATGGCATCGCCACCTTCGCTTTGTGCTACAAATGAAATACCCCATATAAAGGATGTAAGTACAAGTATAAGTGAATTTCGTCTTTGTAATGTGGTATTTGTTTTCATAGTTTACTTTACAATTGCTCCTTTTTTCTTCTCTATAACATTTATAACAAATACAGTAATAACCATCAATACAAGTGTTATAGGTAAGGCCACAGCTATTGCTATAGCACTTTCATATTTGTAACCTAATGCACCAGCGATTATGTATCCAACAAATGATACTCCAGCTGCTGTAAGAGCATATGGGAGCTGAGTAGATACGTGGTTTACGTGGTCAGAGTGTGCACCTGCTGATGCCATAATAGTAGTATCTGATATAGGTGAACAGTGGTCACCACATACAGCACCTGAAAGACAAGCAGCAATTGAGATAACAAGCATCTCATATGTTTCAGCACTACCACCGAATACGTTGCATACTATAGGTATAAGTATTGCAAATGTTCCCCAGCTTGTACCAGTAGAGAAGGCAAGGAAGAGAGCAACCACAAACACAATACATGGAAGGAAAAGCTTTAATGCACCAGCTGAGCCAGCGACGATTTCCTTAACATAGATATCTGCACCAAGTAAGCCAGTCATACCTGATAATGTCCAAGCCATAGTAAGAATAAGGATTGGTGCAACCATTGCCTTAAATCCTTCTGGTATACATTCTGTAAATTCTTTAAATGACATAACTCCACGTGTCATATAGAAACAGAATGTAAAGATAAGTGTTACAACACTACCCAATACAAGTCCCATAGATGCATCAGCATTTGAAAAAGCAGTAATAAATGACTCGCCCTCAAAGAAGCCACCTGTATATACCATGCCGATAATACAGCAGATAATAAGAACAATTACAGGGAGTATAAGGTCAATTACTTTTCCGTGAGGAGTTTCTGGTTCGTCATCTGCATCCCCGTATGGTCTAGCAGCAGTTGTGAATAAATCACCAAGTAAAGCGTTGCTTTCGTGCTTCTTCATAGGACCAAAGTCGGCCTTTAATACAACAACAAGAACAATCATAAGTAGGGTTGTTAATGCGTAGAAGTTGTATGGAATTGTTCTAAGGAACATTTCAAATCCATTGATATCTGAACCTTCAGGTACAGATGATGTAACAGCAGCTGCCCAGCTAGACACAGGAGCTATAATACATATTGGTGCTGCTGTAGCATCGATAAGATATGCAAGCTTTGCTCTTGATACGTTGTGTCTATCAGTTACAGGTCTCATAACAGAGCCAACTGTAAGACAGTTAAAATAGTCATCTACAAAGATGAGGATTCCAAGGAACATAGTGGCAAGCTGTGCACCCACACGAGACTTGATGTGCGTTGCTGCCCACTGACCAAATGCAGCAGAACCACCAACCTTGTTCATGAGGGCAACCATAATTCCTAAGATTACGAGGAAGACAAGAATACCAACATTCCAGCTATCAGCAAGCTTATAAATCATACCTCCGTCACCGTTATACATCATAGTATTAAGCATAAGCTCTAGATTACCGTTAGAGTAAAGGAGAGCACCAGCTACAATTCCCACAAATAATGATGAATATACTTCCTTAGTAATAAGAGCAAGTAAAATAGCAATTACCGGTGGAAGTAATGAACCTAAGGTAGCATATACCTTTGGGTTATAGGTTTCTGGATCAATTGAACCAGGAGTGTTAAGTGTAATAGCTATAAATATACACAGTATAACTATGACACAGAACAAAAAGAGTAGATTTTTCTTTTTCATATTTAATCCCTTTCGTACATTTATTTTCAATAATATATTATAGTATACGGGTAGGAGTTAAGGCAAGAAATAAAGACAAAATATAACATTATTCTTTTTATAATTTTAAATAAAAAATATAGAAAGAAGAGGGATAACATAGTATTATCTATGTAAGGTGATTTTGAAGGGGAACATAATGAAAAAATTTAGAATTATTGCATTAGTTATAACGTTTATTGTCTTGATTGCAGCAGTTATTATTCTGTATAAAGACGAGATAAAAAAACATTATCAAAATAATAAAAGAGATGACATATCAGCTTCTTTGGATAATCTAGATGGTGGGGATAATCCAGATAACCTTTTGCAGGTTCATTTTATTGATGTTGGTCAGGGAGATGCTACACTCATTACATATAAAGGACATGCTATGCTTATTGATGGTGGAGACAATTCCAAAGGAACCGCTATTCAATATTATCTTAAGGAACAGGGGATTGAAGTATTAGATTATGTTGTGGCAACTCACCCAGATGCTGACCATATAGGTGGATTAGATGTGATTTTATACAAATTTCATTGTGAAAATGTACTTATGCCTACTGTGTCAAAGGATACTCAGTCCTATGAGGATATGATGCTATCTATAGATGAAAAAGGATACGAGGTAAAACATCCGTATAGTGGTGAAGAGTTTTATATGGAGGATATAAAATTCACTGTATTATCCCCAGAAAGCAATAGAGATTATGAAGATGTAAATGATTATTCTATAGTACTTTTAATGGAGTATAAGGATATTGAGGTTGTTTTTGCAGGAGATGCTGGAATATACATAATGAATGATATATTAAAAAATCATAAGGATATTGAGGCAGATGTGTATAAGGTGGCTCATCATGGAAGCAATGACTCTTTAAATGAAGCCTTTTTAGAAGAGTTAGGGCCATTATATTCCGTTATTAGTTGTGGTGTAGATAATGATTATGGTCATCCCCATGATGAAGTTTTAAACTATATGAAGGAAAATGATATATCTGTATATAGAACAGATGAAAATGGAGATATAATTTTATATTCGGATGGAGCTAAGCTGTCCTGGTGTACTGAAAAATAGAATAAATAATAATCTGTTATAATAAAATATAAGTATATATATGGATACCTAATTAAGGTTTCTGTATATATACTTATTTTTTTAATAAGGGAGAACTTTATTGAAATATAATGTATTAATCATTAAGACATATATTATTTTCTTTATAATTTATATTGTATTTTCTAATTCATATATTCCCTCATACGCCATAAGTAATAGTGACAATATGAGAGCTTGCTGGATATCCTACTTAGATATTGAACAGCACTTAAAGGGCTTAGACGAAGAAAGTTTTAGAAAAGAGGTTGCTGAAATGTATGATAATGTATTGGCCAACAGCTTAAATACAGTTATTGTACAGGTTCGTTCAATGGCTGACGCAATATATCCATCAGATTATTTCCCTTGGTCTATTTATATAACCGATAATAGAGAAGCTCCTTCTTATGACCCCCTTGCTATTATGATTGAAATAGCTAGAGAAAAAAATCTTAGATTTGAAGCCTGGCTTAACCCTTACAGAATATCTCTTAATAATACGGGTACAAATAGCTTTAAAGTCACTAGCTTTTATGAAGAGTACAAGTACTTCATTATGGAGTACAGTAATGCGAAAGGGGAAAGCTGCTTATCCTTTGATCCAGCAAAGGAAGAAACGGTGGAGTTGATTACTGCTGGTGTAGAGGAAATACTTAAAAATTATGATGTAGATGGAATACATTATGACGATTATTTTTATGTATCGGGAATGGCAGACCAGTTAGATGTAAGCTTAAAAAAGGAATATGTCAATAATATGGTTAAAGCCACCTACGATACTATAAAAGAGATAGATAGTACCTGTGAGTTAGGGATTAGCCCTGCGGGAAATATTGATAATGCAAGAAATCAATGTGCTGATGTTGATACCTGGTTATCTGTTGAGGGATATATAGATTACATTATGCCACAGATATATTGGACAGATATGTTTGTTACAGGAGAAGGGAACAAAACTATGTTTACCGATAGGTGCAAGGAGTGGCAAGCTATAAATTTGTTGGATTTGCCAATGTATATAGGTCTGGCTTTATATAGAGTTGGAGAAGAATCTCAATCAGATATAGGTTGGTCTATTAAAAATACAAACCTAGCTGAGCAGTATGATACGGCAATATCTCTTGGTTGCGACGGATATGCATTGTTTAGGTATGAATGGCTTGAGCTTTCTTTTTCTAAGGAAGAATTAGAAAATCTACTTAGATTTAACAAGGAGAGATTTAAATATTTTTATATAAGTGATGCATATATATCATATTCTGTTTGCAATAGTGATGGTTTGTGGCATAGCGCAAAAAAAGATGGAATAAAATCAGGAAAAACAGGATGTCCCATACAGGGGATAGTTATGGATTTAGGAAAGAAAGCAGGGGATGGTAATGTAACTTATAGGGTTATGTTTAGTGATATGACCTGGTCTACTTGGTGTGTGGATGGAACCTTGTGTTTTGCTAGTCAAGATATTATTGATATTCAAATCATTTTGACTGGCCATATAAGCAGTGAATATAGTGTTATGTATAGATGTAAACGCAGTGATGGTGTGTGGACAGAATGGGCAAGTGATGGAGCATCTATAAGTTCCTTTTCTAGTGAAAAAAATGTTGAAGGTGTGCAGATAAAATTGGTAAAAAAATCTTAAAAAATGCTTGCATTTCTTATATTTAGTGATATAATTCTATATGACATAAATAGTGATTTTGCAGAGTGGGTCAAAAAACCCACTCTTTGTTTTTACTGAAAGGTGGAAATGAATGAAGAGAAGTGAAATTGAACAGCATTGTACAGAGCTTGTAACTCCAATTATTGAGGAGAACAACTTTGAACTAGTGGACGTTGAGTATGTAAAGGAAGGTGCAGATTTCTATCTTAGAGTTTACGCTGACAAAGAAGGCGGTATCAATATTGATGACTGTGTTCTTATAAGTCGTGCTCTTGAGGCTAAGCTTGACGAGGCAGATAAGATTACTGATGCATACATCCTTGAGGTTAGCTCACCAGGTCTAACTAGACCCTTAAAGAAGGAAAAGGATTTTAAGAGAAGTCTTGGAAAGCTTGTTGAAGTAAAGCTATACAAGGCCCTTAATGGTATCAAGGAGTTTGAAGGAATTCTTTCGGATTACACAGAAGATACTATTACATTAGAGTTTGAAGATGAAAACCTTGTGCTAAATAGAAATGAGATTTCTATGATAAGATTGGCATTTGTATAAATAATTATTTAGGAGGGATAAAAAATGTCAGAGATTATTGACGCATTAAACCAATTAGAGAAAGAGAAAAGCATTAGCAAGGACGTTATCATGGACGCTATTGAGAAGTCATTAGAGTCTGCTTGCGAAAAGGATTTTGGAAAGGATGCTATCATAGAGGTATCTATGGATAGAACAACAGGAGATATTGCTGTATTCCAGAAGAAGATTGTTGTAGAAGAGGTCACTAACGAAGCAACTGAGATTTCATTTACTCAGGCACAGGCAATGAGCAAGAAGAATAAGGTTGGCGATGAAGTAAAGATTGAGATAAAGTCAAAGGAATTTGGTAGAATTGCAGCTCAGAAGGCTAGAAGTATTATTGTTCAGTCAATTAAGGAAGGCGAGAGAGAGGCACTTTACAATAAGTTCCACTGCAAGAAAAATGACATTATTACTGGTGTAGTTCAGAGAAATTTAGGCAATAATCTTATCGTTAGTCTTGATGAGAAGACTGAGACTGTTTTAAGTGAAAATGAGCAGGTTAAGGGCGAGGTATACAAGAGAGGCGATAGAATTAAGCTTTATGTTGTTGAGGTTAAGCTTAGCACAGAGAAGAATGCTCAGGAAAAGGATAAGAACCCTAAGGGCAAGAAGGATAAGAATTCTAAGGGCTTCAAGATACTCGTATCAAGAACTCATCCAGAGCTTGTAAAGAGATTATTTGAGAAGGAAGTAACAGAGGTTGCTGACGGAACAGTTGAGATTAAGAGTATTTCAAGAGAGGCTGGTTCAAGAACTAAGATTGCAGTTTGGTCAAATAATCCAGATGTTGATCCAGTTGGTGCTTGTGTTGGTCTTAACGGAACTCGTGTAAATAATATCGTTGATGACTTAAAGGGTGAGAAGATTGATATTATTACATGGAGTGAGGACCCAGCTAAGTTTATTGAGAATGCACTTAGCCCATCAAAGGTTATTTCAGTTGAGCTTGGTGAAGAGACTGACGAGAAGGGCAAGCCAGTTAAGTGTGCATATGTTGTTGTACCAGATTATCAGCTTTCACTTGCTATTGGTAAGGAAGGTCAGAATGCTAGACTTGCTGCAAAGCTCACAGGTTACAAGATTGATATCAAGAGTGAGTCAAAGGCTAGAGAGCTTGGTATGGAGTTTGACTCATATGATGAAGATGATGATTATTATGAGGATTCATACGAAGACGAGGAGTAATGTTTAATGGCTAAACAGATACCACTTAGACAATGTACAGGTTGTAGGCAAATGATGCCGAAAAATGAGTTGGTTCGCGTAATTAGAACACCGGAAGGTGAAGTTAAGCTTGATAAAACAGGAAAGATGAATGGAAGAGGCGCATATATGTGTTCAAACATTAATTGTTTTAATCAGGCGGTTAAGTCAAAGGGACTATCTAGAGCTCTTAAGATTGATATTCCGGAGGATATATACGAAGCCATTGGCAAGGAGTTGATAGATTGACAAATAATCTTAACAAGGCGTTATCTATGCTGGCTATAGCAACAAAGGCTGGCAAGGTGGTAAGCGGTGGTTTTATGGTTGAAAAATCTCTACAACAGGGGATGGCAAATCTAGTAATCATTGCTTGTGACGCATCAAACAATACAAAAGAGAAATTTATCAATAAATGTACATATTATGAGGTTCCTTATAGAGTATGTACAGATAGCAAGTCACTTGGTCATATCATTGGCAAGCAGGATAGAATGGTTGTTGCTGTTACAGACGAGGGTCTTGCTAATCAGGTTATGAGTAAGATTGACGTAAGTTTAGATATGGAGGTGTAATCTATGAGAGTACACGAATTGGCAAAAGAATTATCAAATGAATTAGGTAAGACTATTCCAAGTAGCGAGCTTTTAGTTAAACTTGCTAAGAAGAAGGAAGGTCTTAAGCCACAGAGCTCAATTAGTGATGATTTAATACAATATATTAAAGATATATATTTAAAGGATACAGCTAAAGCTGCTCCTAAAAAAGAAGAGGCAAAGCCTGCAAAAAAGGCTGAAGCTAAGAAGGAAGAGGCAAAACCAGCTAAGAAGGCCGAGCCAAAGAAGGAAGCTAAGCCAGCAAAGAAGCCAGAGGAGGCTAAAAAACCTGAGGTTAAACCAGTAAAGAAGGAAGAAAAGCCTAATCAGGCAAAGGAAAATACTAAAAAGCCTGAAAGAAGAGAAAATACACAAAGTGATGCTCCAAAGGCTGATAGAAGACCAGAACAGGGCAAGAATAGACCTAATCAGCCACAGAAGCAGAACAATAATAACAATAACTTCAATAAAAACCAGCAGGGCAAGAACCAGCAGGGAAAAGGCAAGGGTAAAAACCAGCCAGAGATTAAGAAACCAGAACCAAAGAAGCCAGAACCAGTTGAACCAGTTATCAAGTCTATTGAGCTTCCAGAGTCACTTACTGTTAGTGAACTAGCAAGCAAGATTAAGGTTCCTGTTGCACAGCTTATCAAGAAGATGTTTATGGCTGGTAAGATGTACAATGTTAACTCTGAGCTTGATTTTGATACAGCAGCAGATATTGCATTAGAGTACAATTATATTGCTGAGGAAGAGAAAAAGGTTGACGTTATTGAGGAGCTTTTAAGAGAGGACGAGGAAGATGAATCACTTATGACTTCAAGACCTCCTGTAGTATGTGTTATGGGTCACGTTGACCATGGTAAGACATCTTTGCTTGATGCTATTCGTAATTCATCAGTTACAACTGGTGAAGCTGGTGGTATCACACAGCACATAGGTGCATCTGTTGTATCAATTAACGGAGAGAAGATTACATTCCTTGATACACCGGGACACGAAGCATTTACAGCTATGCGTATGCGTGGCGCTCAGTCAACAGATATTGCTATTCTTGTAGTTGCAGCAGATGATGGTGTTATGCCTCAGACAGTAGAGGCTATTAACCATGCTAAGGCAGCTGGTATTGAAATAATTGTAGCAATCAATAAGATTGATAAGGAAAGTGCAAATATAGATAGAGTTAAGCAGGAGCTTATGGAATATGAGCTTGTTCCAGAAGATTGGGGCGGTTCTACAATATTCTGTCCAGTATCTGCACATACTAAAGAGGGTATAGATAACCTTCTTGAGATGGTTGTTCTTACAGCTGAAATCTTAGAGCTTAAGGCCAATAAGAACCGTAAAGCAAGAGGTATTGTTATTGAGGCACAGCTTGACAAGGGTCGTGGTTCAGTTGCAACAGTACTTGTACAAAAGGGTACTCTTCATGTTGGTGATTGCGTTGCTGTGGGTAATGTACATGGTAAGGTTAGAGCTATGTTTGATGATAAGCATAGAAAGGTTAAAGAGGCGGGCCCTTCTACACCAGTTGAGATACTTGGATTAAATGGTGTACCTAACTCTGGTGAAATCTTTATGCAGACTGAAAATGAGAAGGAAGCTAGACAGATTTCAGAAGCATTTATCACTCGTGGTAAAGAGAAACTTATTGCAGATACAAGATCACGTATGTCTCTTGAGGACCTTTATAGCAAGATGCAGGAGGGTAATTTAAAAGACCTTAATCTTATTATCAAGGCTGACGTTCAGGGTTCTGTTGAGGCTGTAAAGGCCAGCTTGCTTAAGCTTTCTAACGAGGAAGTTGTAGTTAAATGTATTCACTCAGGTGTTGGTGCTATCAATGAATCAGACGTTATACTTGCATCTGCTTCAAATGCTATTATTATCGGCTTCAATATTAGACCTGATAATCAGGCTAAGGATGTTGCTGATCGTGAAAAGGTTGATATTAGATTATATAGAGTAATTTACAATGCTATCGAGGATATTGAAGCTGCTATGAAGGGTATGCTTGATCCTATATTTGAGGAAAAGGTTATCGGTCATGCAGAGATTAGACAGACATATAAGGCATCTGGAATTGGTACAATTGCAGGTTCTTATGTGCTTGATGGTACTATTCAGAGAAATTGTAAGATTAGAATATCTCGTGAGGGTGAGCAAATATTTGAAGGTTCACTTGCATCACTTAAGCGTTTCAAGGATGACGTTAAGGAAGTTAAGTCAGGCTACGAGTGTGGTATTGTTGTAGAAGGCTTTAACGATGTGAAGGAAGAGGATATTATCGAGGCTTACATTATGCAGGAAGTTCCAAGATAGTATTTGGATAGGAGCAAAAATGAAGAAAACAAGTCATAAAAATCAGAGAGTAAATGGAGAAGTTCAAAGAGAATTAAGCCGTATTATCAATATGGAGATTAAGGATCCAAGAATTTGTCCCATGACATCAGTTACAGATGTTATTGTTACTCCTGACTTAAAGTATTGTAAAGCATTTATAAGTGTTCTCGGTGATGAAGAAGCTGGCAAAGCGACTATAGAGGGCCTTAAGAGTGCAACAGGCTATATCAGACGAGAATTAGCAAGAAGTATTAATCTTAGAAATACTCCAGAGATAACCTTTGTTCTTGATAATTCTATTGAATATGGTATAGAAATGTCAAAGAAGATTGATGAGATAATGAATTAATTAGGTGCATTTATGAATGTATTTTTAAACAAAATTGAAGCAGCAAGCACAATCGCCATATTGGGACATATACGTCCCGATGGGGATTGTGTTGGCTCTTGTTTAGGTCTATACAATTACATTATGGATAACTATGAGGGTAAGCAGGTAGTTGTGTACCTTCAGCCTATTATGGACAAATTCAAGTTCTTAAAGGGAGCAAATCTTATAAAAAGCACTGTTGATGATGTTAGGTATGAGCTTGCTATATCTCTTGATTGTGGAGATACAGATAGACATGGAGAGTTCACAGACATATATTCAACAGCAAAGGATACTATATGTCTTGACCATCACAGAAGTAATCAGGG
>JAGAKD010000204.1 GCA_017625815.1 Lachnospiraceae bacterium
GTGTCCTGGGGTATCGATAAGGTTAAATATATATTCTTCTCCATCATTAGCCTTGTAAATAATACGAACAGACTGCGCCTTAATGGTAATACCACGCTCACGCTCTAATTCCATATTGTCAAGAACCTGATTCTGCATTTCTCTGCTGGTAAGCAAACCTGTCTTTTCAATAATACGGTCTGCAAGGGTTGACTTACCATGATCTATATGAGCTATAATACAAAAATTTCTTATTTTATTCTGGTCTAAATGGGCCATTTCTTCTTCCTCACTGATGTACACATATTTGTCTAAAGTATATCACAAGAAATAAACTTATTACAATCTATTTTTGACTAATAACACTATATATAATAGCAGCAAGGGGAGTCATAGCATTCTTTACTTCTTGAACTGTATTTGTCTGGGCCCCAACCTCCACCAATGTTGCGCGAGGTAACTTATCAAGATTAAATCTATATCCCCTAATATATATTCTTCTCATCAAATCTCCGTACAATCTTTTTCCCTCTAAATGCATTTGCAAACTAAAGGCAAGATTAGCTATTTTATTAGGATTATACAGATAATCTATGTCACCGTTAACATTTAATCTGCTTACTCCGTTCAAGAACATTATTTGAGCTGTAGGCACTCCATCTATATCTGTAACTAAATGTACACCTTCATTTACACCATCTCTATGTAAATCTATAACTACTTCTATAGAAGGATACTGGGCTAAAATAGCATCTACACCAGCTCCTGACATATCATAGGCTCTACTTCTATCCAACTCTCCGTCAATTACATCATATACATTTCTATCGTGGTATACCTTAATTCCATAATCCTCTTCAAGTATTCTAGCCAACTCGTCACCAACTCCAATTATGGTATCCTCTGTAACTCCCGGCCTACTATCTGCAAAAGCTTCACTTCCATGGGTATGATATATAAGAACCTTGTAATCATCTCCACTTAAATCTACACTCAAATCCATAGACAATAGATTTTCAGCATTTAATTCATCTGGATTAACACTAGTAGAGCTATCAACGGCATAACAGTTTGTTACTAGAAAATCAAAGTCCGAGAGTTCTTCCATTGAATACACTATCCCGCCTTCTACAGGAGTTCCAATATTCATGGCAAGCTCTGTTTCGACGCTATCCGATGGGGTTGAAACATATGGATAGTTTTCCGTTACCGGCTCTTCTACTATATCTGCTACTGTCTCTTCCTCCTGATAAAAAACTGGTTCACTTGATAATAATAAACTTTCCTCCTCAAACTCACCATAATTTACCAAAGTAACAAGGGGAAACATTTCTTCCACAAGAATATCAGTGTCTAATTTTACATTGTTAGCCATGGGGATCATCTCATTTCTTATGTTTTTTAAAAATATTTTCGATATATCTTCCATTCTGGCTATAAAGAATACACAGAGGATTACTATAAAAAGATATAATATATAATTTGAATTTATAATAGATTTTTTCATAGTTAAATATATGTTATTTTTCCTTGGATAATTCAAACAAATTATTTATGGCCTCAGATATGGTGTAACTAATCCTTTTTACTGCCTCATCAATATTTTTAGGAGTTACAAACATGGTAGCTAAATCTGGTTCAATTAATTGACTAGCAATTGTATATTTTTCTTCCTCACTAAGCTTTTCCTCCAAGTTACTACCATTTTCCGAAAATACCTCAAGCATATTATCAATGGCCTGATTAATAATTGCCGGCACTGATATTACTGTGGGAACACCAATGGCAATTACCTTTACACCCAAGGTTTCCTCGTTCAATTTGATTCGGTTATTGCCTACTCCTGCCCCAGGACTAATGCCTGTATCACACAGTTGGATAGTGGAATTAAGCCTAGAAGGTTCTCTAGCCGCCAAAGCATCAACTGCAATAATTATATCCGGCTTAACTTCTTTACATAAGGCTTTTAATATAACCCCTGTTTCAATACCTGTTTGAGCCATAACTCCAGGGCTTATAGCACTAATCTCTCTCGCATTTTCTATTATTCCCTCTGAGAGTAAATGTCTTGTTATATATAGGTTATCAACAACATATGGACCTAAGGCATCTGGTGTAACCTCTCTATTACCCAATCCAATAACAAGAATTTTATCATTTTCTTTTATTAGCTCCTTTAAATTCTTGTGTAACATATCTACCAAAGGTTTATGAATATCCTCGTCACTTCCCCTTAATTCACAGCTCTCTAATGTTATATACGTTCCTATAGGTTTACCAAGAATTTTCGCCCCTTGTTCATCTATAACATCAATTTTTGTTTCTTTTATTTTCCTATCCTTGCTATATCTAGTGAATATTTCCACACCTTGAAGTAAGCTTTTTTCGGATATTTCTTCCTGAAGCTCCACAGCCAAATCGGTTCTAATATATCTTTCCATAAAAAAATACCACTCCTTACAGGGAGTAGTATTTGTATTAATATAAATATTATGCTATTTTATGTTCTCACACGCTTCTATAATACTCTCTACACACTCTTCTATAGTTGTTCCTTCTGCATCAACTATTATATCCGCATATTTTTCGTAAAGTGGAACTCTTTCTTTATAAACATCTGCCATAGTCTTTCCTTTTCTCATGGCAATTCCTCTTGTTTTTATATTATTAACTCGACGAATTATCTCTTCACAGCTAAGCTTAATATATACTATGTAACCAATATTTTTAAGATTTTTCATAGCTTCCTTGCCAAATATAGCACTTCCTCCAGTAGCAATTACTGCATTAGATGCCTCTACTCTACTTAGTACATCATTTTCTATGTTGAGAAATTCATCCAATCCTTTTTCATTAATAATTTCAAACAGCTTTTTTCCATTTTCCTGCTGAATTGTTAGATCCGTATCTAAAAACTGATAATTCATAGCCTTAGCTAGAAGTACACCTACAGTACTTTTTCCCGCTCCTGGCATTCCAATTAAAACTATATTGTTTTTCATATATGCACCTCTGTTACATCTGCTTTCTTACCACACTATATTCATCACCATACTTATAATATGGACAGTTGTAAAATGTATCTGACATAAATCTAGACATCTCATCCTCATCAAGATTTACATCACACACATAACACTCGTACTCATCATCATACATATAATATGCACAAGACTCACAGCTTGACTGTCTTTCTTTTTTCTTTTTCTTATCTGCCATAGTATAGTCTCCTTGTTTTCTAAATTACAATATATAATCTGTATCATTCAATAAAGCTACAACTGCGCTTTAACTAATTGTTTTATCAAAAAACAATTTGTCCTTCAGTTATCTCACATACCTTATCCCAGTTTTCTTCCTCAGCTTTATCGTATACACCAACAACTGTAAACCCTGCCTTAAGAGCAGTATTTATAGCAAAGCAAGAATCTTCAAATATAACGCAATCCTCTACCGAAAGTCCCATCTTCTCACAGGCAAGAAGATACACATCTGGCCTCTCCTTGCTATATCCAGTCATAGAACAGGTAACCAGCCCGTCAAACAGCTCCATAACTTTGTTACGTTTAAGAGCTGCACTACACATATCATATTCATTTGCAGTTGCCACATACATCCTGTATCCTCTATTTTTAAGTTCAACCAATAACTCTTTTGATTTATCCTTGATAAGAAGCACATTCTCATAATACTTATATGCTATATCCTCTATCTCTTTTGCTATTATCTCCGCATCCTTATCTACACCGAACTTTTTTTTGATATACTTTGATGCATCAAGCATGGTCATCATCTTAACTTCATTGTGAAAGTTTGGCTCTGGAGTTATGCCCATACTCTCTAAATACTCTATATCAAGCCTCGCCCACATAGGCATACTGTCAAGAAGTGTGCCATCCACGTCAAAAATAAGTCCTTTTTTATCTTTTATGATTGGCTCTAATTCCTTTAAAATATCATCTAATTTACTCATCAAATCACCTTTTATATCTACACAAAGTGTACACCATACTTATCGTTTCTAAAATATCCTTAACATTATAACAGTTATATACTATATTTCAAGAACTTTTACATAACAAAAAGCACAAACTTCAAACAGATAAAATGTTTGAAATTTGTGCTTTTATTCATAAATTAACTAACCGCAAATGTAAGCTCTGCCACTACAGCAACCTTACCATCCACCTTTGCAGTTGCTTTACCATAACCGATAGGTCCCTTACGCTCTGTAAGCTCACACTCAAGCTCTAGTACATCCCCAGGAACAACCTGCTTCTTAAATCTGGCATTCTTGATACCACCAAAGAAAGCAATCTTACCCTTGTTCTCTTCCTCAGAGAGAATTGCGATAGCACCTGTCTGAGCTAATGCTTCTATAATAAGCACACCTGGCATAACGTGATGCTCCGGGAAATGTCCACAGAAATGCATCTCATTAGCTGTTACACACTTGATACCTTTAGCATATTTGCCTGGTTCGTAATCTGTAATCTTATCCACAAGTAAAAATGGATATCTGTGAGGTATAATTTCCTGAATCTGATTTGAATTAAGTTCCATATTATGCCTCCCACTTCTTAAAGATTACACTTGCATTGTGTCCACCAAATCCAAGTGAGTTAGAAAGTGCATAGTCAACCTGAACATTTCTACCTTCATTTGGAACAATGTCAAGGTCACACTCCTCATCTGGTACCTGATAATTGATAGTTGCTGGGATAAATCCATCCTTAAGCGCCATAGTTGAGAATACCGCCTCTACTGCACCAGCACCACCTAAGAGGTGTCCTGTCATAGACTTTGTTGAACTGACCATAAGCTTATAAGCATGATCGCCAAATGCTGTCTTTATTGCCATAGTCTCACCAGCATCATTTAAGTGTGTTGATGTTCCATGTGCGTTTATGTATCCAACCTGCTCTGGAGCAATTCCTGCATCCTTAAGTGCCATAGTCATAGCTGCTGCACCACCTGAGCCATCTGGACATGGAGCTGTGATATGATAAGCATCACATGTTGCACCATAGCCAACAACCTCAGCATAAATCTTAGCACCACGTGCTACTGCGTGCTCGTACTCCTCTAAAATAAGAGCGCCTGCACCCTCACCCATAACAAATCCTGCTCTCTCCTTATCAAAAGGAATAGATGCTCTGTTTGGATCCTCAGTTGTATTTAAAGCCTTCATAGAAGTAAATCCACCTACACCAAGGTGAGTAATAGCACTCTCTGAGCCACCACAAAGCATAACCTCAGCGTATCCATCTCTTACATAATGGAATGCATCACCTATAGCATTGTTACTACTAGCACATGCTGTAACAACACATGTACACATACCCTTAAAGCCTGTTCTAATAGCAATATTACCAGCAGCCATATTAGATATTCCCATAGGAATATAGAAAGGTGACACCTTATCATAGCCTCTCTTCTCGCCTGTAGCATAGTTAGTCTCTGTTGTCTCCATACCGCCTATACCACTTGAGAAAATAACACCACATCTTAAAGCGTCTTCTTTTTCCATGTCAAGCTTACTATCTTCAAAAGCCTCAACAGCAGCTACCATAGCAAACTGTGAGTAAAGGTCCATTCTTCTAGCTTCTTTTTTATCAATAATTCCTTCTGTAGAAAAATTCTTAACCTCACCCGCTACCTTAACAGCGTGTTCTGTTACATCAATACGTGTAATAGGTGCAATACCACAAACACCCTTCTTTGCATTTTCCCATGCTTCATTTACATTGTTACCAATTGGATTTACTGTTCCAAGACCAGTTATAACAACTCTTCTCATCTTAAACTCCTTCTCTTACAAATGTGCAATTACATTGCCATACCGCCATCTACACAAATAACCTGTCCAGTAATATATCTAGCATTATCAGATGCTAAAAATACCACAAGGTTAGCAATATCTTCACCAGTTCCCATACACTTCATAGGAATAGTCTTCTTCATCTCATCTACAACTGCTTCTGGGAGCTTAGCTGTCATATCAGTCTCAATGAAGCCAGGAGCTACTGCATTACAAGTTATTCCTCTTGAAGCAAGCTCTCTTGCAGTCGACTTAGTCATTCCAATAAGCCCTGCCTTACTTGCGCTGTAATTAACCTGTCCCGCATTTCCCATGATACCAACAACACTACTGATATTGATAATTTTACCAGCACGCTGCTTAAGCATTATCTTTGATACATTCTTAGTAAATAAGAAGGCACCCTTAAGATTAGTATCAATAACTGCATCAAAATCTTCCTCAGTCATCTTAAGCATAAGGTTGTCCTTTGTGATACCAGCATTGTTTACAAGTATATCAATACTTCCAAATTCAGCCTTTACTGTATCAACCATTGTTGCTACTTCTTCACTATTTGATACATCAGCCTTAATAGCCATAGCCTTAACACCAAACTCTTCACAAAGCTTAACTGTCTCCTCAGCTCCTGCTGCACCTGATGCATAGCAAGTAACCACATTTGCACCTGCTTTAGCAAGCTCTATACATATGCTTCTACCAATTCCCCTACTACCACCAGTTACGATGGCTGTTTTATTTTCTAATAACATATTATTATCCTTTCTAACTATATGAAACTAACAACCAAGTGCCTCAAGTGTTGCTTCAAGGCTAGCCACATCTGTAATAGCATATGTAGTCATAGTCTTGTCAACCTTCTTAACAAAACCACTCAACGTCTTACCTGGCCCAATCTCAACAAATGTATCAACACCCTGCTCTATCATATATTTTATAGAATCCTCAAAGTATACGCTACTCTGAACCTGTACCTCAAGCATCTCAGGGATAGTCTTTCCAGCCTCAAGTTCCTTACCTGTAGCATTGAATATAACTGGGAAACTCATCTCCCCAAAGTTCTCGTCCTTAAATCTTTCAGCAAGCTTATCACCTGCTGGTTTCATAAGTGATGTGTGGAATGGTCCACTTACTGCAACAGGAACAATTCTCTTTGCTCCCATCTCAGTCATTATATCACCTGCACGAGTAATAACAGCCTTATCACCTGAAACTGTTACCTGAACTGGAGTATTATAATTTGCAACCTCTGCCACATTGAACTCAGAATCCTTAAACTCCTCATGAGCCTGCTCACAAGCCTTTTTGATAGAATCTCTATCAAGACTCATAACAGCTATCATTCCAACATCCCTACCAGTTACAGCTTCTTCCATAGACTTTCCTCTATATGCTACTAAATCAATAACTTGATTAGCGTCAAACACACCAGAAGCATATAATGCTGAATACTCACCTAATGAAAGTCCTGCAGCCATAGCTGGTTTAACGCCCTTTGATGCGAGAATATTAGCAACACCTACAGCAAATGCAACCATACATGGCTGAGTATATCTAGTCTGTCCCAATTTCTCAATAGGTCCCTCAAAACAACATTCCTTTATATCAAAATCAAGCTTTACATTATCAAAAACTTCTCTAAACTCTGGGTACGCATCATATAAATCTTTACCCATACCAACGCTTTGAGCTCCCTGACCTGCAAATAAAAATCCTATTTTCATAACTACCTCCTAATGTATCTGTACATATGTAAAATTAGAAGCCCTCACCATTTAGCTTATCTAATTCAACCTTTGCACCCTCATAAAGCTCTTTTAGTATAGCTTCAACTGGTTTTATCTCTGTAATAAGACCGCATACCTGACCTGACATAAGAGAACCTGTCTTAGTATCACCATCTAAAACAGCTCTTCTAAGTGAACCAAGTGTAAGCTGCTCTAATTCTTCTCTTGGAACATTTTGTCCCTCAAGCTTAAGATACTCTCTCGCCATATTATTCTTGATAACACGTACAGGAGCACCTGATGAACGACCTGTTACAACTGTTCCATTATCCTTTGCCTTAATAATTGCAAGCTTATAGTTCTCATGAATTGGACACTCCTTTGCAACAAGAAGACAAGTACCAACCTGAACACCAATAGCTCCAAGTGCAAATGCCGCAACCATCTGTCTGCCATCTGCAATACCACCAGCAGCAATTACAGGTATCTCTACTGCATCAACCACCATAGGAACAAGTGCCATAGTTGTCATCTCACCAACGTGACCACCACTCTCGCCACCTTCCGCGATAACAGCATCAACACCCATTCTCTCCATACGTTTTGCAAGAGCAACACTAGATACAACAGGAATAACCTTAGTTCCAACCTCTTTCCAAGCTGCAACATACTTCTCTGGACTACCTGCTCCAGTAGTGATAACATCAACCTTTTCCTCAACAAGCATCTTGGCAATGTTTTCAACATCTGGGTTCATAAGCATAAGATTAACGCCAAATGGCTTATCTGTCTTTGAACGACATATTTTTATCTCTTCTCTAATTCTCTCAGCATCAAAACCACCTGATGCAATAAGACCAAGTCCTCCTGCATTAGAAACTGCTGCGGCGAATTCTCCTGTTGCTATATTTGCCATACCCCCCTGAATAATTGGGTATTTAATATTTAAAAACTCATTTAATCTCATTATGTACACTCCTTACCACTCAATATAAGCTCCGCCCCAAGTAAGGCCACTACCAAAGCCTACGCAGATAGTCTTCATACCTGGCTTAATTATTCCCTTCTGGTTCATCTCGCTAAGTGCTATAGGAATACTTGCAGACGAAGTATTTCCATACTCATCAAGATTAACATAGAACTTATCTAAGCTCTGCTTAACCTTCTTAGCAACTGACTCAATAATTCTAAGATTTGCCTGATGACATATAAATAAATCAATATCATCCGCAGTAAGTCCTGCCATATCAAGTAATTGGTTAATAGTCTTTGGAACTGTACTTACAGCAAACTTAAATACATCGCTACCAAGCATACTTAAATGTTCACCTGCATCGGCTGAACATACTATAGCTTCCTCATGCCCCTTAGTGCCAAGTACACTATAGTACTTATTGTCTGCAAGCTCTATAACAGCCGCGCCTGCACCATCACCAAAAAGGATACATGAGCCTCTATCTGTCATATCAAGCATTTTTGAAAGTACTTCACTTCCTATAACAAGACCATACTTTTTACCACTCTGAATAAGTAAACCTCTTGCAATCTGTATACCATACATAAATCCAGAGCAAGCTGCATTAATATCAAAACAAGGCATATCATTTGGTAATTCCAAATATTTCTGTACCATACAAGAAACTGATGGTGTAAAGTTATCTGGTCTAACTGTAGCTACTATACATACACCTAATTCGCTTTTATCAATCCCTGCATTGTCAAGGGCCATCTTAGCAGCTGCAATAGCCATATCCTGATTCTTCTCATCAGTTATAAAATGTCTCTTTCTAATACCTGTTCTAGAAGAAATCCATTCATCGTTGGTATCAACTATCTTACTTAAATCATCATTTGTCACTACGTTTGCCGGAGTATAATGTCCCGTCCCGACAATACGAAGTCCTTCTTTAATCTGCATAATTCTCCTCATTTCTATAGAACTTTCAAATAGTCTGCATCAATATTTCTAAACTTTTTATATCTGTGCTTGCTAAGCTCTTCCTCGTTCATCTTAGCATATTTTTCTAATTCTCTCTTAAGATATCTGTCAACAGTCTTGTAAACAGCCTTTGGATTCATATGAGCACCACCAATTGGTTCAGGAATAATATCATCAATAACCTTAAATGACTTAAGATCCTGAGCTGTGAGTTTCATCATCTCACACGCCTCATCACTTCTTGATGAGTCCTTCCAAAGAATAGTTGCATATCCTTCTGGAGAAAGAATAGAATATACCGCATTCTCAAGCATCAAAACGCTGTTGGCTACACCAATAGCAAGTGCACCCCCCCTGCTTCCTTCACCAGTTACAATAGCAACTACGGGCACCTTAAGTGCACTCATCTTTGCAAGGTTAGTTGCAATAGCACTACCCTGACCGTTTGTCTCAGCCTCAAGTCCAGGATAAGCACCTGGTGTATCAATAAAAGTAACTATTGGTCTGCCAAACTTTTCAGCCTGCTTCATAAGTCTAAGGGCTTTACGATATCCTTCCGGACCTGGCATACCAAAATTACACTTTAAATTCTCATTTAAGTCATTACCTTTTCTATGACCAATAATAGTCACTGGAACACCATGATATGTTGCAATACCACCAAAAATACTTCCATCTTCCTTGCCAAGCAAATCGCCCTGCTGCTCAAAGAAGTCATCAAATATATTATCAATATATTCTGTAATCTTAGGTCTCTTTTTGTGACGAGCAAGAAATACCTTGTCATGTGGACCAATGTTCTTGCACATCTTAACAAGATCATGTCTCTGTCTCTTGAGCACATAAAGCTGTGCTTCATCAAGAACCTCTGCCTTTTTAAGTTCTTCTATCTGATTATCTATTTCATTTATTTTTGCATCAATTTCTTTTACCATAATTACTTACCTCTCTTACAATGTAGGCGTAATATATGCGCCAAAGTTTCTCTCATCTTTTCACGAGGAACTATCTGATCTACAAAACCATGCTCCTGCTGGAATTCTGAACGTTGGAATCCTTCTGGAAGTTTTTGACCGATAGTCTGCTCAATAACTCTTGGACCTGCAAATCCAATGAGTGCCTCAGGCTCAGCAAGTGTAATATCGCCAAGTGTTGCAAAACTTGCTGTAACACCGCCTGTTGTTGGATGCGTAAGTACGGAAACATATAAACCACCGTTATTATTAAACTTCTCAACAGCTGCACTGGTTTTTGCCATCTGCATAAGCGAAAGGATACCTTCTTGCATTCTAGCACCGCCACTAGCTGTGAATATAATGAGAGGAAGCTTCTTTCTATCAGCGTATTCAACTGCGTTGGTAATCTTCTCACCAACAGCAATACCCATGCTACCCATGAGGAATTTACTACTCATAACTGCGATAACAGCTTCATATCCATCAATCTTACCTACTCCTGCAAGAACAGCCTCGTCAAGACCTGTTTTTTCCTGTAATTCAGTAATCTTCCCTTCGTAATCTGGATAATCAAGAGGATTAGTAAATGCAACCTTGCACTTAAGTGGCTTAAATGTGCCCTTATCTACAAGAGTTCTAATTCTCTTTTCTGCTGATATTACATAGTGATGTCCACAAGCAACACAAACATTAAGGTTATCCTTAATCTCCTGTTTTTTAAACTCCTGCTTACATTTTGGACATATAGTAGTAGCCTCTTCCTTGTTTTCCTCTTTTGCGTCTACATTAGCATTTTGCTTCGAGTTCTCATCAATCTGAATATATTTTACCTTAGTTTCAGATGATGACTTACCTTTAAATAACTTGTTAATTGGTAATTTCATACTTACATCTCCATTTACATGCAAAAATTATTTTACTCTTTTTAGAAAATAATACACAAATTATGCTTGCATAAAAAGGCATTATTTAAATATTTTTAACATATTATGGGTCAAATGTCAACATATACAGCGGTTTACACTTCCTTCTCACATATAGAAATTATGCCCTACATTTTGTATATTTTTGTACATTTTTTCTTAAACTCCTATTTTATTAAAATTTTAAAGAAAAAAAACAAACCAATACGACATATTTTTTGTCATATTAGTTTGTTTCTTGAAAAAAAGCCTTCCCTATGATACTATTTTTGTGGAAGGTTGATTATGTAAGGGGAAACATATATGGTATTCGTTATAATGCTTATTCTTATATATAGTTTGATATACTTGGCTGTGTTCGTTTTAGCACATCAAGATGCAAATATGATTAAGCCACTTACCATTATGACTGGTGGTATGTTAGTGTTGCTCGCAATTACTGCCGTACTTGCTCTTGCATCTGGTTACTGGTACATAAGCCTTATTATATTAGTTGTAATTGTTGGATTATTACAATTCTTTGTATATCTAATGAAATATTAAAAAATATATACTCTATTGGATACCTACTGCTTCTTTTGCAAGCTTATCAGCTTCTTCGTTACCCTCAACTCCAGAGTGTCCTTTTACCTTAATAAAATTCAATTTAATCTTATCCTTTATGGACTTAATATATTCATGGTACTCTATAGTACCTTTTTTATTGCGCTTCCATGCTCCTGTAGCCCACATCTCAATACCCATATAATCATAATATATATCAAGCTCTTCAATATTCATATCTATAGCAAGTCTTATAGCCGCCATACTACCAAGCACCTCGCCTGCAACATTTCTCATTGTTGCCATCTCTATTTCATTGCCTGATCCTTGAACTATATATTTTTTTCCGTCATAACACAGAAAACCACCATATCCATAAACCTTTGTTGCATCATTGTATGAACCATCAACAAATGCATACGCATTTTCAGATAACACTTCACTTGAAGAACTATTGAAATCTTCACTATCAATATCTACATTCATCTTAATTCCTGCAAAGGCTTCTGCTTCTTCCAATTTTTCAAAGCTTTTATATATAGCCCCTGGATAGCCATGAACCATATCCTTGCACTCATCCCATGTCATATATATACCAGGAGTTTTTCCTACTCTTACTGCATAATATTTTTGTTTCATTAAATACACCTCAAAAAAATCCTAACTACCTTAACATTATAAGATAATTAGGATTTTTTTTAAAGTATGTTTTGCATTAATTAGAACAACTTCTTGAGTTTATCTAAAGCATCCTCAGCCTTATCAGCACCAAGCTTTGCCTGTACACCAGCTACAAGCTTGTCTACCATTCCATCTGGAATATCAACACCAGCAACCTTCTCTACTGCCTTAACTGGATCCTTCTTAAAGTCTGCCTTAAAGCCATCATCATTTTTTACTTTGTTTACAACCTTCTCGATTTGTTCCTTAATATCCATTTTAAAATCCTCCTTTAATATATGTTTAAATTAAAATTTACTTATAATACCCACTACAAATATGGCAAGCACTATAATAGGAAGCACATAGGTCATATATCCACGCATCCATTTTTTAACCTTTGCGCCTTTACCTTCGTTGGCCTCAGCAACAAATTTGTCCCAGCCCCAGCCATATCTACATACGCAGAATACAACAAAACAAAGTGAGCCAAGTGGTAATAAAATGTTACTTACTATAAAGTCCTCTAAATCCATAATATTGGTATTTGCGCCAAGAGGTTCAAAACCTTTTAACACATTGAAGCCAAGTATACATGGTATAGACAAAACAAACATAGCTATGCCATTAATCAAACAAGTCTTCTTTCTACTCCAACCAGTAACATCAATCGTACATGATATAATATTTTCAAACACAGCAAGAACAGTTGATAATGCTGCAAAGGATAAGAATACGAAGAATAGACTTCCCCAGAATCTTCCCATAGCTATGTCATTGAATATATTAGGCAATGTAATAAATATAAGACTTGGACCACTATCAGGCTGAACACCATAGGCAAAACATGCTGGAAATATAATAAGTCCTGATGTAATAGCAACAAATGTATCAAGAACACCAACATTTATAGCTTCTCCTAAAAGTGCTCTATCTTTGTTAATGTAACTTCCAAATATAGCCATAGAACCTATACCAAGGCTCAATGTGAAAAATGCTTGGTTCATTGCTCCAACAATAACATTTCCCACACCAATTTCTTTCATTTTATTTAAATCAGGCTTAAGATAGAATTCAAGTCCCGATGCACCACCATCTAACATAATGCTATTAATAGCTAGTACTATCATGATAATAAGCAAAGCTATCATCATAACTTTGGTTACCTTTTCAAGTCCCTTCTGTACACCAATAGAGCACACTCCAAAACCAAGTGCTACTACTATCCCCATATAAATAATCATAGGTAACGGTTCTGCTTGCATATCAGCAAATATGGATTTAACACCTTCTGAATCAGAACCAACAAATTCGCCTTTCGCAGTTTTTATGAAATACATCAGCATCCATGCTGCCACAGTGGTATAAAACATCATCAATAGATAGTTGCCTATCATAGCCAAATATCCATGTATATGCCATTTACTTCCCTTTGGCTCAAGCTCCTGATAAAGCTTAACAGGACTTTTTTGAGCAGCTCTACCTAATGAAAACTCCATGGTAAGAACAGGCACACCCATTGCAATAAGGAAAAACAAATATACTAGTACAAATACTCCTCCGCCATACTGACCTGCCATATAAGGGAATTTCCACACATTTCCTATACCTATGGCGCAACCAGCACTAAGTAATATAAAGCCTAAACGACTTCCTAATCGTTCTCTTTGCATCTTTTTTCTCCAATTCTAGTTAATAATTATTATGCAATATCTGGATACGCTCTCATATCCTTGTTTACCTCATCTACATGTATGCCAAAGTATACCTCAGAATCAACCTTATCATATGCTTCTTTCATCTCATCTATACAAGCAAGCATAGAAAGAGGTACATTCTCATACATATCGTCTATAGATATCTCAAGTTCACCAGCATTAAGAGTGATGTTATTTTCGTCCATATTATATGGCTCTTCAGTAAGAACTGTCTTAAGTGCATCACTAAAATATGGCATACCATCTGGAAGAGAAATATATTTTTTATTTGAAACAACTTCCTTGAAGCCTTCCTTCATAACACAAAGGTTCTTCTTGGTTGTCTTCTCAAATGAGCCTTCAACAAATGCCTTAGCAGCCTTTGTCATAACCTCATCTCTTCTCTCGTTTGTAGCTGAAACAAACATAACATTTGTATCTTGTAATGTAGGCTTTTTATCAGCAAAAGCAGCATATATAAGCTTCTCTGGTCCATATACACCTATTCCTATAAGAGCTCTCTTGTACATATCCTCCATCTGTGGCTTAACTGAAACGACACGACCATTATCGATATTGGCTTCATTGTCAACCATAAGCTTAATTATACTCTGTCTCATCTCGTCAATACGAGCATTTGTAACATAGTCCGATGGAAGGAATTCGCTTTGAGTTGCCCCCTTCATAAGATAAGAGGTAATCTTTCTACCATTTAATGCAAGGTCCTCAACAGCAATTCTTAAATCCTCATCAAATTGTGAGTAAATATCATATATCCTCTCAGCCTTCTGCTTTAAAAGTCTTATAGCATCTCCAAAAACGTCCTGAGAATCTAAACCATCTACAATAAGATTTCTCTCTGTAGCAAGAGTTTCCTTAATACAAGCATCATAGTAACCATTTTCGGTTTCCTTCTTAGCGTTAGGGAAGGTAAAAAATCTCTTGGCAACAATATCCTTAATAGACTCAATAATACGGCTATACTCACTGGTTGGTTGATACTCTCTCTGTAACTGCTCAAGCTTTCTAAGTTCTGCAATAAAACCTCTGTCGTGCTCAAACTCACCTATACCGGCAGCACCAATAAGCTCTAAAGTAATAAATGGTCCATACTGTCTAAGATACTCTTCTGCTTTACTATCAAGTGTTGCACAAAGCTTGTTCTTAAAAGACTTCAAAACAACTGGAATATCTTGCTTAAAACTCTCTAGCTGTCTAGCCATAGACATTCTAAGATTATCCTGTCCCTTTTTAATCATCTTATATACAGGGCGTTCAAACTGACCAGTTCTAATAAGTCCTGGTAATCCAAGTTTTATCTCTTCACCAGGCTTGCCTGTAAGAAACTCTCGTATCTCTCCTAAAGCAAGTTCAGCATCAGCAGCTATCATATCTCCTGTACCAGACACATCATGTATCTTCTTGTAAGCCTCATTAAACATCGAGTACTCGCATATATTTTCTACTTCCTTTATTGGAATCTTGAAATCTGATTCGTTGATTACCTTATATAATCCGTTGTTAGTATTCTCAAAGAAAGCATCTCTAAGAAGCTTTCTTTCTTCCTCTTCCTTGCCACCAATATATTTGTTGCAAGCAAGCTTAAATAAGAAATATGCTGTATCGCTACATATAACATTTTCAGGTATGTATCCTTGTTCATCCTGTTTTCCAGATACAAGCATACACGCATCAAAAATATTCTCTCGCATACTAAGTCTATGAGTTGTACTTTCAAAGCTAAAGTTCTCTTCCTTAGCTACAATACTCATAAGATAGTTTATTTCCTTTAATGTTGCATATCCATTAGCGTTAAGAAGAGACTTCTTATACACATCCTCTGCTATAGTTCTGTTGGCAAACAAAACATCTGGTGTTAGCAAACAGCTACCTACTCTTAAATTCTTCCACTTTCTTGATCTACCGAAAGCTTTTATGTTATAGGTAACATCTGCTAATATACCACTTCCTGTTCCACCAGCAATACTAGATATAAGTATAACATCTAACTTCCCTGTCTCACTCTTGTTATATAACTCATCTAACTTCTCAAAAAGAAGAATTCTCATGTCCTCGTATGCATTTGAAAACATAAGTCTACCTATCTGTCTGTTACCATTTGCTCCATCAGTTCCAATAGTAAGTCCAGGAAACTCAGGTCGCATCCAATTAGCCAGATTAGGGTGAACTGGATTATTAGTAATTCCGTCTGTAATTAAGCTCTCAAGATTAGGTCTATAAATACTTATAATCTCAAGGGCATTAAGACCATATCCTTCTTTACTATCTTCAATAGATTGCTCCATTGCAGGTATATCCGAATCAATCATAAGGAAATTAATATTATCCTCTGGAGTAATATGCTCCTGTAACATAACCTTTAAGTTAGTCACAACCTTAGCACCAATACCACCAAGACCAACAAAAAGCAAATCCCCATTAAAACGCTCTTCATTGCTAACCTTGCCGAAAACCCTAATATCCTTTAACTTACTAAACTCTTCCCTTTGTGTATCAATAAGTATCATACGACTTCTCCTTTACCCCTAATTTTTGCGGAAATCCATAAGCTCCAATCCTTCATTGTGTTCAAGAATAATTCTAATAGACCACTCATTTGCAAAAAGTAGCAATGGGTTATCTTTCATATCCTTAACTTTCTTGCAGTCACTTATTCTAGTCAACTTATTCAAATCTGTTGTTGGATCCTTAACCCATCTAATATAGTTATATGGAAGTGGTTCAAGTCTAACTTCGCAACCATATTCATTTTCCAAACGATACTTCAGAACATCAAACTGAAGCACACCAACAACACCAACTATTATCTCAGACATACCTAGCATATAATCCTGGAATATCTGTATAGCACCTTCCTGGGCAATCTGAGTTACACCCTTCATAAACTGTTTTTTCTTCATGGAATCAAGAGGCACTAATCTGCAAAAATGCTCAGGAGCAAATGTAGGAATACCTTCATATTCAAATTTTTTGCCTGGCTGACAAATAGTATCACCAATAGAGAAAATACCTGGATCAAATATACCGATAACATCTCCTGCATAGGCCTCATCTATAACCTTTCTATCCTGAGCCATAATCTGTTGTGGCTGAGATAGCTTCATCTTACGACCACTTTGCACGTGATATACGTCCTTACTAGCATCAAACTTACCGGAGCATATTCTCATAAATGCAATACGGTCATGATGTGCCTTATTCATATTTGCCTGTATCTTAAATACAAAGCCTGAGAATACATCCTCCTTAGGCTCTATAACACCCTCATTTGAAAGTCTAGGGAGTGGTGACTGAGTCATCTTAAGAAAATGCTCAAGGAAGGTCTGTACACCAAATGTTGTAAGTGCTGAACCGAAAAATACAGGTGATAATTCACCCTTATCAACAAGCTCCTGATTAAATTCCTCACTAGCTCCATCTAAAAGCTCTATCTCTTCCATAAGCTGTGAATATAACTCTTCACCAACTTCTTCTTGTAACGCTTTATCATTTACATCGTAGTCACTCTCTGCGGCCCCCTTTGCACCACCTACAGAAACCGCCTTAAACATAGAAACCTGCTTAGTATCTCTATCATATACACCCTTAAATCTCTTACCAGAACCTATAGGCCAATTGATTGGGCAGGTTCTAATTCCAAGTACTTTTTCAATCTCATCAAGAAGCTCAAAGGAGTCTCTTGCCTCTAAGTCCATCTTGTTAATAAACGTAAATATAGGAATATGTCTCATAACACAAACCTTAAAAAGCTTAATAGTCTGTGCCTCAACACCCTTTGAAGCATCAATAACCATAACCGCTGAGTCCGCAGCCATAAGTGTACGGTAGGTATCCTCAGAGAAATCCTGGTGTCCAGGTGTATCAAGAATATTAATACAATATCCATCATAATTAAACTGCATAACGGAAGAAGTGACAGAGATACCTCTATCCTTTTCAATTTGCATCCAGTCTGATACTGCATACTTTGAATTAGCTTTTCCCTTTACTGAACCCGCTGTATTTATAGCTCCACCATACAAAAGAAACTTCTCTGTAAGAGTTGTCTTACCTGCATCTGGGTGAGAAATAATGGCAAAGGTTCTTCTTCGTTCTATCTCGTTCTTTAACTGTTCTGACATAATATCCTCCAAGCAAAAATATATTCAAGTGAAAAATCACATAATATCCCACATTTTAAACATACATAATATATTATACCTTTAAAACACAATTTTCTCAATAGTATAACCAAAAAAATAGTAAGTCCCCCCTGCGTCCATCTTTACAAAATCTAATTTTATATATATACTTTCAGTGTTTGGATAATATATTGAAACTAATATACATATGGAGAAATAAACTAATGACACTTACCCTAGGAACATTTTTATTTGTATGTCCACTACTCTTTTTGGCTGGACTTGTTGACGCAATTGGCGGTGGAGGTGGACTAATATCACTCCCTGCCTATCTTATAGCTGGAGTTCCAGTTCATCAGGCAATAGCAACTAATAAGCTATCTTCCACTTGTGGTACCACTCTTGCCACAATAAGATTTATAAAAAACAAATTAATCAATTTTAAACTGGCTATACCATCAATAATTAGCGCAATCATCGGGTCATCTATTGGAGCTAAGCTATCCTTATTGATGGATGAAAAGCTTATGGAATATGTGCTTTTTGCTATACTGCCTGTTGCCGCCTTTATTGTTCTAAACAAAAAAATATTTAAGGATAACCCAGATAATGAACTTATCCTCAATAAAAAAACTTATATTACTGCCATTGTTGCAGCGCTAATAATAGGTATGTATGACGGCTTTTACGGTCCCGGGACTGGCACTTTTCTAATTATTGCATTTACTGTTTTTGCAGGAATGAGTGTGGGTTGCGCAAATGCACAAGCAAAAATAATTAATCTTACTACCAATATTACTTCCCTTATCATATTTATTATAAATGGTCAGGTAATATTTACGCTGGGTATAGCTGCTGCAATAAGCAATATGATTGGCGGATACATAGGTGCAGGTCTTGTAATGAAAAAAGGAAGTTCTATAGTTAAGCCAACTATTATATTTGTGCTTTTTCTGTTACTACTAAAGATACTTGGAGTATATTAACTAATATATATTATAAAAAATAAGTAGATATATTGGTAAACAGTTTACAATATATCTACTTATTTTTATATAATATTTATTATCTAGTGCTAATTATGCTTCGTTAAATATCTCTTTATCTAGAGCACCTTCCTGATGAGAAACAATCGTTGTACAAACTGCATCACCAGTAATATTAACTGCTGTTCTAATCATATCAAGAATTCTATCAATACCCATAATAAGAGCAATACCCTCTGTTGGAAGACCAACTGAATTAAGCACCATAGCAAGTGTTATGAGACCAACACTAGGAACACCTGCTGTACCTATAGATGCAAGAGTTGCAGTGAGAACAACTGTTGCTAGGTTGCCTATTGTAAGATCAATACCGTATGCTTGAGCAATAAATATTACAGCTACACCCTGCATGATAGACGTACCGTCCATATTAATAGTTGCTCCAAGTGGTATGGTGAACGAGGATATCTGCTTAGACACACCCATTTTTTTATTCAAAGTATCTATAGACATTGGTATGGTAGCATTAGATGTTGCTGTTGAAAATGCAAATCCCATAACCGGCAAGAACTTCTTGATAAATTTAAGTGGATTAAGTCTCGTAAATACAAACAATAATACCTGATATACAACAAAGCACTGAATAACAAGGGCCAGTACAACACTTCCCATATACTTAAGCATTGGCTGGAATGCAGAAAAACCAAGGTTTGCAAAGGTTCTTGCTATAAGACAAAATACACCGATAGGAGCAACCTTCATAATGGCCATAGTCATTTCCATCATAACATCATTAAACTGACTGAAAAAGGATGCAACAACGTCTGCTTTGTTACCAAGCTTTGCAAGCATAATACCCACAAATAGCGCAAAAAGTATAATAGGTAGCATATCTCCATTTGCCATAGCTCCGATAGGATTCTTAGGAATAATGTTAAGCAAAGTCTCAACCATATCTGTATCTTCTGCTGTGGTTGTAACCTCCGCTTTTTCTATTGAATCCATATCAAGACCTATGCCTGGGTCAATTATATTGGCTATAGAAAGAGCAATGACAACTGCAAGAGCTGTTGTAAATATATAAAAACATATTGTTTTTACACCGACCTTTCCCAAGGTCTTTGTATCACCTATTGCCATACTGCCACACACAAGGGAACAGAAAACAAGTGGTACAACAAGCATCTGCATAAGACGTATAAAGCCCTGTCCTATAACATAGAATACACCCTCAATAAGTACATCATTTTTAAAGCTACTATCTGGCACAGCGTAATGTATAGCTACACCAGCTAAAGCACCTACCAAAAGTGCTATAAATATCTTTGTAGAAAGTCCTAAGCCTTTCTTTTCCTTTTTATCTGTATTTATCTTCTTATCTGACATTTACTCAAGACCTCCCGTTTCCTCTAAATATTCCTTTAGAGCGCCCCTCCACTCTGCTGGTTCTTCAATTCCAGAAAGTCTTAGCATCATATTGTCAAGAACACAATATTCTGGACGTGATGTATCACTAGATAAAACAGGATGAACCTCAAGCTTGCCTGAATTGCCAGTGTATTCAAGAATAGCCTTTGCAAATTCATATCTGCTACAGCTTCCCTTACATACTGCATGATATAATCCATATTCATCATTATCAATAAAGTATTTTACAACCTTAGCTAGCTCCTTGGCACTTGTTGGAACGCCATATCTGTTGTTAGGTACGTTTATAGACTTTTCTACACCAATTTTTCTAAGTACCTCATCAACAAAATCTCTACCTATGCCATAAATCCATGAGCTTCTAAGAATAACAAATTTCTTACAAAGCTGAGTTACAAACTTCTCGCCTGCTTCCTTAGACTTGCCATATACAGTTCTAGGATGAGTCTTATCAAATTCATTGTATGGTTTTTCTGATTTTGCATCAAATACGTCATCTGTAGAGAGCTGTATTAGCTTTGCTCTAACAGACTCTGCAGCCATAGCAACATTTCTAACACCTATAGCATTAACCTTGTAAGCCATATCTACGTCTTTCTCACACTCATCAAGGTTAGTAAGACCAGCACAATTAATTACTACATCTGGTCTGTTAAAGTTAATATAATGATTAACCTTCTCTGAATCTGTTATATCCACCTCATTAATATCTGTTGTAAGTATCTGATATTCAGTACTATCCAGAAGTTCACAAAGTGCACTGCCCACGTGTCCTTCCGCTCCTGTAATCCAAACTTTTAACATAATATAACCCCTTTCATCTTATTAATTATACTTTTCCTCAAACTCTTCAACAGGCATTGGTTTTGCAAAATAATATCCCTGTATTAAATCACATTCCTGCTGGGTAAGGAAATCAACCTGTTCTCTGCTCTCAATACCTTCTGCAACAATCTTCATATCAAGCTTCTTAGCCAAATCTATAACCTCTGATACAATAAGCATACCTCTATCTACAGAGTCTGCACCTCTAAAGAAATCCGCATCAATCTTTAAAACATCTATAGAAAGCTCTTTTAGTGAATTAAGTGACGAATAACCCGCACCAAAATCATCCATAGAAACTATAAATCCATAATCTCTAAGTGCCTTAACTGTACGAATAAGCACTGGCTTATCATCAAAGAATGCACTTTCAGTAAGTTCAAGCTCTATTACATTATGTGGCACATTATACTTGTCCACAATTTTACAGATATGCTCCGCCAAATCCTCTCTCGTAAAATGTGCTCTAGACACATTTACAGAGATTGGAAATACATCTTTCCCCTCTTCTATCCACTTGGCCTGTTGCATAGCAACCTGTTCTAGCATATAATCATCAAGCTGTAGGATGAAACCATTCTTCTCGAATATAGGAATAAATTTATTAGGAGGAATAAATCCTTCCTCTGGATGAATCCATCTAACTAAGGCCTCTGCACCTGCAAGGGATTCTTCCTTTGTACTATACTTAGGCTGTAAATAAAGCTTAAACTCCTTTTTTACCAGAGCCTTTTCCATCTCATTTTCAACCTTACGCTCCCAAAGCTGTTGCTTGTTCATCTCTATATCAAAGAACGCTATTTTATTGTCTGCATCTTCTCCTAACATATCTCTAGCTATAGCCGCATTATTGTATAAACTATTGACATCTCTGTCATTGTTATCAATAATGCACACTCCAGCACTAAAATACATCTTAATGTTAGGAAGAATATTATTTAAAGATTTCTCTATATCAATTATTCTTCGTTCTAGTTCTTCAATTGTATCGTATATAAGAAGTAATCCAAAATCTGCCTGCTCATTATGTGCCATAAATTCTTTTTTCTTGATATTCTTCTTAAGAGCTAAATAAAACTTCTCTATAAGCTCCTCGCCTTCTCGCACACCAAAGCAAGTACAAAAGCTGTTATATTTCTCCATACGAAGCTTAATCATAGCATAATTAAATCTTCCACGATTTCTCTTAAGTAATTTGCTACCTTTTCTTGTGAAATACAACCAGTTGTATCCACCTGTAACCATATCCGTATAAAGAAGCTTAGTAATTCTCTTTTGACTTCTAGCAATACCTATAATAGAACAAACATAGTATATTGCAAAAACTATTGTTAACAACAGCATCATAACAAGGATAAGATATACAATAATCAAATCATTAGTAGTTATATATATATCACTTAACACTAATACCGTATAATCTTCATAGCTTATAACGTTCCATATCTTGGCACTAATTAGAGGTACATCTCTCTTATCATAATTTTCTGTAATACCCAAAAATGTGTTTTTGTCAAAAAGGATATTAATGAAACCCTCGGCAACATACATATATCCTTTTGATATCTTAAAGAGATTATTTTCATCTTCTTGTATAATTAATCCTAATTCATCTTCATATACACCATAATATTTTCCTACAGCGTTAATATCAGGAGTAATATCACAGTTTGACCAAATAATCTCATTATTACTGTCACAAACAACCACTGAATCTATTATGTCGCTAATCTCTATAAAACCGTTTAATTCTTCCTCCGACACAGAATGTACATCATGACTAAACATGTACTCCGTAACCTTATTAGATAATTTGTATGAATCATAGAGCTTTTTATCTATCAAGTCTGCAAAATACATTTCCAAAATAGCAACAACAACAATTACCAATGCAAAAAGGATAAGACAGAGTCCTACCATAGATGGCCAAATACGCTTTTTCTTAAGTTTCTTAATTCGCTTTTCCTTTAAGTTACTCATATATTTCCCCCTCAAACAACTTGAAATATAACTATTCTCTCCTTTGGATTGTCCCCCTCGAACAAATCCATACAATCAATATCATCAACAAACATAAGATTATCTGCTGTCATCAAATATGATATATAATTGTCAGAAGGATAATAGAAAAACAATAATATTTCTCGCGGTTTTTCATAATATGACTCCACTATCCTAGCAATAACCTTATTTAATATTTCTACTGAAAATGGATTAAAAAAATAGCATCTATCCACATATTCTGGCACTTGAAACTCCTCTGCGTTTCCTAGTGTAAATCCCACTCTCTTCTTAGAAACTGCAAGCTCCATATTATCAACTGCACTGTCATATATTCGCTCATCATACTCTATACCTATGGACTTACATTTGGTCTGATATGAGAGAAAAAAATCTACTCTTCCTTTACCGCAACCATAATCGAGTAAAGTATTCTTTTTTCCTATATATCCACTATTTGCAAGTCTCTCTAATACAGAATAAGCTGTTGGCTCATAAGGATAATGATGCATATCTGCATTGGATGAGTCCCAGCCAGTTGTTCTAATTCTAAGTAAGTTGTCCCACTTCAAGTCTTTTTGTGTCATGTGTCGCCTCTTTGTATGTCATTATATAAAAATTCTAATATCCTAAATCCTCATTTACAAGAATAATATGGAATCTATCAGCATGTCTTGAATATCTAGTCACAAGGAATTCACAGCAAATAGTATCCCTGGACTTGCAATTGGCACAAGAACCTGTATGCTTACAAGGCGTATCTAATGGAAATCTCTGAGCATTGATAGGCGCTGCAATATTTCTAGCTCTAGAAAGGGCTGAATCAAAGTCCTTAGCAACCTTATTCATACCAACTACCATAAGTACCTTCTTAGGTCCATAGGCTATAGCTGCAACACGATTAGAATTGCCATCAATATTCACTAATATACCATCTTCTGTAATAGCATTACTACTACAGAGAAAATAATCCGAACCAAATATTTTAAGCTCTACTTCTCTTTTTTCTTTAGGAGTTGCACAAGTATCTCGGTTAAAGACTTGGTAATTCCCATTAATTACCGCATCTCTAAGGCCTATCTCACTAACTGACATAGAGCCGCCCCATCCAATACTTGAACCCTCTGGTATAAGCTCTAAGGCTTTTGCTAAAGCCTCCTCCTTAGTCTCAGCGTAATATCCAGACATATTACGAGACTCAAATCCCTTTATAACCTTTTCAGCAAGCATTCTATTTCTTGTAGTCATGTTGTTGTCATTCATCTAATCAATCTCCTTTATGGTAATATTTTTGTCCATTACACACATATGTAAGAGTTATATACTATTGAGTAATTTTTCTTGAGTATGTATATATTAAGCCATAAACTATAGCAAATGTGAAAACAACAGTTCCCACTAATGCCAATACACTAATGCCCTCTAATAATATACTTATAAATAAAAGATCTAACAATGCCATTAGTATGTATTCTATGGTCATCAACACTCTATACAAACCTAGACCTACTCCTTGAGGCTTAAATAACAGTCTTGCTATGGTTGCAATAAGTATAAGCAAAACTGCATATATACCAAAAGCAAGTGCAGCACCTAACAAAAAAATTCCGGCAAATGCCCCTAGTCCTAGCATAGAACCTTCTGCTATAAGTCCCCATCCTTCAACATCATCTATCTCACCGTCTTCTCTTGCTTCATCTGCATCTGAGGATACCTCCTCACCATAGTCATCTATGGCGTCAAATGCCTTTTCCACAACAAAACATGATGCAAGCAAAACTATTGCAATAGACATAATAATAATATAAATTTTATTTACCTTCTTCATAAATAACCTTCTCCTTGTAAAACATATAATTATATATAATAACCTCTTTGCATATGATATATATTATAACAGAATAACAAAGGCTGGACAACAAATAAAAAGACCTTATATGGATATTACGCCGTGAATTAGTCATAAAAAAGGACATCTGAACGAATTCAAATGTCCTATACATTATAAGTCTCTTATTCTGACAAATACTGTGCACTTGTTCTAAATGAAGTCACTGTTTTTTCTCCAATATCAAAAGAAACTTCTACCACAGCACCTTCATCAGTCTTACATACTACTGTATAATAAGCACGTATATTATTTCCACTAACGCCATTATAGTTTACGCCCACATCCTGTGAGTAGATTTTTTCTACATTACCTAAGTTTAAATCATCCGCAACAAAAGCTTCTATGATAGCATCATATTCCTTTTGCTCCTCATCTGAAAGCTGGCATTCTGAACCATCTTCCCTTGTAATATCCCATCCATTAGTAAAAGTACCAAAAGTTTCATCCTCATAATTAAATACAGTTACTTCTCCTGTCAAACTATCAACCCATATATCATATCTTTGATTGTCAGTTAAAATATGAGCTTGATAGCATTTTGAATCTAAAGAGTACATATCACGAACTTCCTCTGGAACAGTGTTATTTTCATATGGGATAATAACGTATTCACAAATTTCTCCATCTTCGGTTTCTATAACAGCCACACAACCATTTTCTTCATCATAATAAGTTACATCGTCAGCATCATAATCAATATCAGGATACAAACCAGCATCATTATTTCCATTCTCCACATCATATGCGGCAGGATCTTCAAGGAATATTTCCATATAACAATCCCCTAAATCCTGACCAGTATATTTTTCAACTGTCTCTTCGATAATTGGTTTAAGTTTTCCTAATCCTAAATCCTCCTGAGTCTCATTTGACCAATGCTTATAGCTGATGTTACAATTATCCCAAGCTATTTCATAGCATCCTTCACTATTTGATACAATTTCAGCACCTTCTGGCAAGTAAATATTTTCATTTTCCTGCCAAACCTGATTAACTGTTTCTGCCTTAATCTCATCAGCTTGATTAGTTTCTTCCTGAACATCTACCTCTGTACCAAGCTCCTTCGCTGATTCCTGTAAATGCTCAACCTCAGTAACCTGTTCCTCCTTCATATTATGTGCCATGCTAACTTGTAATCCTAATGCACCAGTTACTGATATTGCCCCTGCCAGAGCTAATGTTGCTACTGCCGCTTTTTTCTTTTTCATATCATTTACTTCCTTTCATTCTTTTTTTATTAACCATGGTAGGTATAGGATATAGTCCCTTTCTTACCATACAATAAAGAAAAAGTAATCAAATGGTAAAATTTTTTGGAAGCATAATATTTACTATAGTTCCCTTGTTTATTTCTGATTTAATGTCTAACTGGCCCTTGTGATATTCTACAATTCTGGTGCATAATGAAAGTCCAAGACCAGTACGTCCTTCCTCACGACTTCTTGCCTTATCCACACGATAAAAAGGATCTTTAACACGTTTTAGTTGCTCCTTAGTCATACCGCAACCATTGTCTTCCACATAAATTCTAAGTTTTTCATTTTCTTCCTTAATACCCCAAATGACAGCACCACCATTTTCGCAAGCATAAATGGCATTTTGAATCAAATTACACAACAAACTATACAGCAAAACTTCATTAGCATACATGCTCTGTACACAGCTATCGCAATTAAGTTCAACTCCTTTTTCTATACATAGGGCATTCATACGCTTTTTTATCTTTTCCTCTATATCATCCAACTTAATTTCTGCTATATGTATTTCTTCATTTCTTATCTTGGCCATGTCAAGCAAGGTATATGATAACTGTAGCAAATGTTTGCTCTCTTCCATGATATAACTCATACATTGTATCTTCTCATCTTCAGATACATTTGCTTTTTGAACATATTCAGCAAATCCATATATACTGGTTAAAGGACTTTTTAATTCATGAGCAAAATTATCAACAAACTCCTGTTTCACATCAGCTTCTCTTTGAATCAGCTCCATATTTTCCTGTATTTTCTCTGCCATCTGATTGAAATGTCTGCCAAGAGCAGCAATTTCATCCTTTCCCTGCTCAGATGCTCGACTTTCCAAATCACCATCCGCCATATTATCCACAACCTGTGTTAGTTCGTGAATTGGTTTCATGGCTTGTCTCAACACCACAAAAAGGAAAACAACTAAAGCCAAAGAAAAGGATAGACTAATCTCTAAATATTTTGTCTGTAGCTTATCCCAGACTTCTTTAAGCTCCGTTAGTTCTTTTTCATAGCGTAAATACAGTATTTCATTTCCTTCATACAATTCACCCTGAATAGTGATTTTCTTTATGCCTTTTCCGGATATTATAAGTTGATTTTTACCAGGTACCTGTTCCCAATTTATGGAATAATTTGCATCCTTTGGATACACACAGGTATCTCCTCTCCACAGGGTGAGGTATAAATTTTCATCATAATAATTCTCATATCTTTCTACAACTAATCTAAGCTTTGCGTCTGTGACATCACCTTGTTGATATAAAGTTTCTAAGCTTCTAATTAAACCACTAGTCAACATATTATACTGAGCTTCAGCCTGTTTTTGTTCCGCAACAATATCCTTCTTGTAAGTGAGATCAAATACAACATATATGCCAACATTTAATAGCATTACAAATAATATCATTGTAACCAAATATACTTTTTGCCATAATTTCACTGTGTTTCCTCCTACACTTCCAGACGATATCCTAATTTTGTAATAGTTCTAATTTCCTTTTCCAATCCAAGCTTTTTACGTAATTTCTGGATATGTACATCTACGGTTTTGGTATCACCCATATAATCATATCCCCAAGCTAGTTCTAAAAGCTTATCTCTGGAAAGGGCTATATTTTTGTTAATAATCAATACCTCTAACAAAGAAAACTCCTGTGGAGTCAAATCAATCTCCTTGCCCTGACTCAAAATTACTCGTTTCTTTAAATCCACGTCTACATTTCCAATATGCATTGTCTCATCCCGTTCACTTCGACGCAAAACAACATTAATTCGTGCAATTAACTCTAACATCTCGAAAGGCTTAACAATATAATCTTCTGCCCCTAGAGAAAGCCCTTGTAGACGGTCCTCCAATTCTCCTTTTGCAGTCACGAATATAATTGGTGTTCCGGATACATGCGTAATAAAATCAAATCCAGACACCCCCGGCAACATTACATCTAAAAGAATCAAATCAAAGGTTTGGTTCTGTAATACTTCTAACCCACTTAAACCATCATAACAACAAGTACAAGTATGTCCAACCAACGCTAAATTGCGCTTTACAAGCTCACTTATATGACGATCATCCTCTACAACCAATATATCTGCCATCTGCAATCAATTCCTTTCTATAGCATCTTTAATCATTATAACATTAAAAAGTAATCAAATGGTAAAATTTAAAAAAATCCCTATACCTCCACTTAGGAAGTATAGGAACCTTATATATACTAATCAATAGATATTATCTTGCATTTCACCAGGCATCTTATCAAGAAAAGTTACAGCCTATCTCTTTCACAAGTTGACATAAAATATGCTTTAATCGAAAGTAGTCCTATCAAAATTGAAATGACACTTATTACAAAATTGGTAGATTTAGGATCATCTGGCTTCTTGGGGCTGATGTAAACCGTACATTCTTTCCCATCTTTCATAGTAAATGCATTAAAACTGGAGAGCCCGATGTCCTCATAAAGCTCATCATTATATTCATAAGTAATATGTGCTACTTTCCTATTGCGAACCCCTATTTTTTGAACGTCAATGATTCCTTCCACCCTATCATATTTTGTAATATAAAAAATGCTAAAGCCTATCAAAACAAGTCCCACAACAACAAATAATGCTCCTATCCATATAAATGCTTTTGATGAATCTTTTTTACCCTTATTTGACATATTACCATACAATCCCATATACTCACTTCTCCTTTAAATTCTTCTTTCAATTAACTAACCGTTTATATATACAGAAATTACCACAACTACGACAATACCAATAAAAATCATACCAATCATAATTCCACCAAGTTTTCGTGCATTAGAAGCTTTAGGATCATATATGCAACGAGGATTTTCCGGTGAGATCATAAGTTTTCGTACTTCGCCTATCTTTGCATAACCTTTATTGGCATAGGATTTTTCATGGCTTCGATAAACTTGATTTTTATATGTATATTCATATATTGATCTCTTTTGGTTGAGTTTCCCACTCCCAGAAGCATGTTCTTGAGAAATACATTTTCCCTGAACACATTCTGTCATATATTTCTTTGCTGCAAATGCGGTACGGAATTCACTCAGACATATCCCTAATCCCGCTACAAAAGCAAATGATAAAAAAATCATATCTTTATATGTTAAAGATGGCAAAAACGTTTTACTGCTGACAATGCCTACAACACTTAACATCATAAACACCACAAACAAAATGGCAAAATATCCTCCCATTCCACGACTAAGTGGCGATGGTCCTATTTGTCCACTTTCAGCTGTTTTAAATCTAAGCATGTTGATTCCCTCTAAATTCGCCTGACTTTCATCGCCCATAAACATCTGCCCTTTTTTTATTTCTAAACCAAGCATATTAATATCATCCGGGCTAAGACTCTCCATTCCACCTTCACATATTTTTCGAACCAATTCAGGATCCGATATCTTCATCCCAAAAGGGTTGTTATTTCCTTGATTATCCATATTCATTTATATTCCTCCATACTATCTATAAACTTCAAAATTTCATCAGTTTCATTATATATCTATCCTATGTATTTTTCAATAATTCTAACATCATCATTGTCCTAAATCATTTCATAATGATAATTTTTTATTCACCCTGCTTTTAAAACAAAAAAAGTTCCTATACCTCCATAACGGAGATATAGGAACCTATAAAATCTCTATTATCTAATTAATAGCACTATCCGTTTTTGCGAATATCCTACTTACTAGCGATAGCAGCCTGTTGGGCTTTGAAGATTGGAGGGATATAAATTAACTACTTAATTGGAATTATTTTTTCATTTATATATTCTTCAACTTCCTTCTTCAATATAGAAAATTGACATGGACCTGCATCAAGTATTGCCTTATGGAATTCAACCTCATCAAATTTATCTCCAAGAGCCTCTTGTGCATAAGTTTTAAGTTCCTCCATCTCAAGTAAACCTGTGACATACATTTGGTAATTTGCTGGTTCAGAAATAACATAGTCGTAAGCGGATTCAAGATTAATATTTAGACATTCATGGCCTTCCATATATTCAATTGCTTCTTCATACGACCAACCCTCATAATTCACACCAATGTCAATTCTGGCAAGCACCATTAGATCAGTTCTTGATAAGTCTCGTAAATAATCTGTATAACCTATTTCACCAGAATATTTATCATAGTAACCATAAGATAACAGCTCTGCATAAGTTGCCCAACCTTCTATATATCCCATAGGATTAATCATATAACGCATAGGTTCAGGCTCACTTGCTAAAAAATAAGTAAACTGGTACATATGCCCAGGCATTCCCTCATGGCCTATTATAGACCAAAACGGTAACGTATCACCATTAATGTAAATATAATTATTTTCATAGCCATCCAGAGGCGGAACCATAAAGTAAGCAGGGCTTACTGAATCCTCAAGAGATTCATGAACATTTAATATTGTGTAATTTACATCAGGGCCTTCTGGGAATTTATCAAGACACATTTCACTTATAATTTCCACAGCTTCTTCTGGAGAATATAAAAGTTCATCAGTTATATCATCCATTTTATTAATAGTTGAATCACTAAAAAACCATGTCCATACATAACCATCCTCATCAGCTGGTGATTGTTCAAAAGATACACCAGGATATTCACCATTAATGGCACGCTCATGAATTTCTTTTGCAGCTTCAATTTCTGCATCTAACATTGCTATTATTTCCTCAGGAGTTTTATCTGTTCCAACTACACTCTTAAGAAGATATTCGTAATATTCCTTACCACCCTCATAGTGGGCAAGTCCCATTTCATTAGTACCTGTACCCTTTAGGCTTGTAAAGGTATCTATAACATTTTCGTAGGCAGGAATAACAGAGTTCATAACTGCATCATAATTTTGCTTTTTATAATCCTCTATTTTTTCTGGTGTCATACCCGGAACATCACCTATTCTATCGTTAAATGTAGCAATAAGCAGATTGTTTTCTGGGTCTGCAATGAAATCTTCACACTGCCTGATAACCATATCTGCATTGGAATCTTTCATAAATAAACCTTTTTCTGACTTTGTTTTTTCAAAATCAAGACACTTCTGATAATAATCTGGAGCCTGATTAAGTAATGTAATATAATCCTTCACATCTTCTTCATCATAAAATGCATAATTAGCCATGGTTATAGGAAAATTTGTCTGTAATCCGCTATTATATGCAAAGGGCTCAAAAAAATATGGATTATCATATGACAAAAGCTCAGTTTCTAACCATTTATGAAGAATATCATAGGTAAGCTGTTGATCTTCAGTAAGAAGTTCATAATCAAATCCTTCAAGCTCCTTTATATCCTCCTCCAACATCTTTTTATCTTCTGCCAAAGCTTCTTCTGATAAATCAAACTCTCCAAGGGTAACCTCATCCATAGATAAGCCATAATTTTCAGGGTGGACTAAAGCATTATGGAAAGTTATGGTATCCGAAGTTACTGCCTCCTCAAAACTTTCATCAAGGTAAACAGAAAAATCTTCCTGTTCTGCTATGGCGAGACTCTCATCAACACTATCAGTTTCGGTAGCACTCTCCATAACGCTTATTTCTGTTTTACCTTCTTCTTCCTTGGTCGAATTTGTTTTTGTGTTTTTTTCACATCCAGCTATACAAAGCGTCATAGCAATCACTAATGCCATTGAAGTGATTTTTTTTAGTTTCCTTTTAATCATAATATGTCTCCTCATATATATTTAGCAATTATGCTATCATAGACATAAAATAACTGTATATTTTTATCACACAATAAATAAATGGTAATCAAACTGTAAATTTTATCCATACATAAATATAAATTTTTATCCATTTAAGCATAATAATACTCCATCGCATTTAATCTATAACCAATAAATAATTACATTTCCCTGCTATGCGCTCCACCATAAAACAGATTGCTTTGCAACGCTTTTTACGTCGTATTGCAACTTTTCTAGTAATATAAAAAGGGAGCAATGGATATATCCATTACTCACCTTATCAATTCTTTATACTAGATTTCAAATCCCGGCATCGGCTTTACCTTAAACAAATTCTTCTCATGCAGTAAGTCAATACGCCTTTTCTTCTCAGTATCTTCCATAACACCGGTTCTAATATACTCATCCAACTCGGCATATGTAAATCCTAAATTTTCCTCATCTGTCTTGCCACAAAGGCCATCTATCGGTGTCTTTTCCACCAACTCCTTCGGAAGTCCAAGCACTATACCAATTTCCTTTACTTCTGTAACTGTTAAATTACAAAGTGGACTAAAATCTCCTGCTCCATCACCATATCGGGTTGCATATCCAACCCAGTCTTCTGATAAATTGCAGGTATTTGCCACCCTTCCATTCATATTCTGCGAAACAGCATATAGAGTGGTCATACGAACTCTTGCAGGAAGATTGGTCTTTGCCTGTTCTGTCATTTCTGGCAAGAATTCAATGCTTTCAGTAATTGCTTCAACAGCTTGCTGTATGTTTATCTCATAATGTTTAATTCCTAAATGCTGAACCAGCTTATAAGACATATAGATATCCTGCTGCTTACCGCAAGGCATCAAGACACCTATTACGCGTTCTTTTCCTAATGCTGCTACACACAAAGCTGCTACAACAGAGCTATCTTTTCCACCTGAGATACCAACAACAGCATTGCAGTCTTTCCCATTTTCCTCAAAAAATTTTCTAATCCAAATAATACACTGATTTGTTACTTTTCTTGCATCAAACATAATACCTACCTCATCCTTTACTTCGAAAGCAACTCAACCAATCTCCTTGCGGCTTCTTTCGTATCTTCTGGTGAACCGAAAGTAGAAAAACGGAAATATCCTTCACCACAAGCGCCAAAACCTTCGCCCGGTGTGCCGACTACCTGTATCTCA
>JAGAKD010000205.1 GCA_017625815.1 Lachnospiraceae bacterium
ACTTAACATCGTACAGGGTGACAACCTTCTTCTTCAGAGAACAGTACCTTATGGTACTAACTCAGTTGTTAATGTAGTAATGGACGAGAAGGGTGTAGATGCAACTACAGCTATGACATTACTTCAGAATGACAGACTTATCACTGTTGATTTCGATGATAACGAGACAACAGGTGCATTCAGATATCTTATCAACAATATCGGACGTGTTATGGACTTCTATGCAACTAAGAACCCAGACAAGCCAATTGAGGATGTATTCCTTACTGGTGATGGTGCTCTTATCAGAGGTATTGACGGTCTCTTCAAGATTCAGTTAAACGTTAATACTCGTATCATGGATAGCTTATATAACATCAAGTTTGACCCAAGCATCGACCTTAAGGTATACAATCCGGTTTATCTTGTTACTCCAATCGGTGCAGCATTCAATCCTATGGGATTTGAGCTTGTGGACTCATCAAAGGGTGGCTCATCATCTAGCTCAGGTGGAAGCTTAGTTCCTTTTGTTGCTATATTTATTATAGCGGCAGTTGCAGCAGCTTATCTTGCTTTCTCATCTATTAAAGAGAAGGAGAAACTTGAGGCTGACAAGCAGGAGCTTGAGAGTGATATAGCTAAGATTAAGGATATTGAGGACCTTATAGTAGAGTGGGAGAATGCTCAGGCTACTTACAATGGTGCCCTTGCTATGACAGCTTCTACATATCAGTTAAATGAAAATGTTAAGATGTTTATCGATGAGCTTGAGTCAAAGATGCCAAGCGATATGTACATCACAGGATTTTCTTCATCAAATGGTGGCGTAACACTTCCTTGTGTGACTACAAACTATGATTCTATTGCAGATTTTATATTACAGCTTGAGACTATTGAGTGTGTTGACCAGGCATATGTTCCTAGTGTGGCTAAGTCAGTGGATGAGACAACAGGAGAGACAACATTCACATTCTCAGTATCAGTTATATATGTAGTACCTGGTGCTGATGAAGCTGTAGAAGAGACTGCAGAGTAGTTAAAGGAGGGGTATAGATATGACAAAGAGTAATTTAAAGCTTATATTATTTTTACTTAGTGTTGTTATGGTTGGTGCGGTTTATATGTACGTATATAAGCCTAATCAGGATGACATCGCATCACTTGAGAGTGAGATAGATACATTAGAGACTAGATACAATGACCTTAAGGCTAAGGAAGCTAACAGAGAGCAGTACGAGGCTGACATTGTTACATATACAGAAGGCTTCAATGATATCGTAGCTTATTATCCTGCTGATTTAAGACAGGAAGTATCTATTATGTTTATTAAGGGTGTTGAAGAAATTCACGAGGGTGAATTTGAGGTTAACTCAGTTGGTTTAGGTAAGCCATCACAGTTCTATACAATTGGTGCAAACAGCGAGTATCAGTGTATGCAGGCTGCATTCCCTATCTCATACAAGGGAACTTATGAGGGTATTCAGGAGTTCATCGAGTACATCATGAATTACAAGTATAGAATGAACATTTCTTCTGTAAGTATTTCTTACAACCCAGAAACTGACGAGGCAACTGGTTCAGTTGCACTTAACGCTTACTGTATCTCAGGTGGAGACAGAGAGGGCGAGCCAGATGTTAACGTTGATGTAGAAAACGGTGTTGACAATATCTTCATCGGTGGTGAGGGTGCTGCAGAGCAGAACGTATATCCATATGATGCAGATAACGGTGCGTCAATCGCAACAGAGAACAATATTAAGATTCTTTTAAACAATGCTAACAATGATGCTGCTGATGGAATTATCGTTTCAGCAGGTGGCGATGATACATATGTAACTAGCTCAGAGAATAAGGTGGTTAACCTTGACCTTGTTATCGAAGAGGATGAAGAGGGTAAGGTTATGATGACTTACACTATCGGTGATGAGTCATACACTACTGAGGTTACTACAAGCGACGTAACTATCTATGTTAAGTCATCAGACAGAGTAGATTCAGATGATAAGAATGGTGTTAAGCTTAACGTTGAGAATACAACAGATTTAGACGTATTTGTTAAGGTTGCTGATGATGATGCAACATCACCTAGATTTGCAGTTGGAAGAAAGTTAGGTACAGTTAAGGTTTATTAAGAGAGAGGATGGATTTTATGACAAGAAACAGAAACAAAGGTTTCAGTATAATTGAAGTCGTAATAGCCATAGCCGTATTAACATTGCTTTTAACTCCTATTTTGAAACAGTTAGCACTTACAATGTCCACTAACCGTAAGGCGAAGGAACAGCAGTATGCTAACGAGAATGCAGAGTATGTTCTTCAGTATGTGCAGACCTCATCTCTTGATGAGCTTGCATCTACTGATGCAACACAGGATATCTACTGTGTTGAAAAGATTATCAGTGACGGTGACGTTATTGGTGGTAATGAAGCAAAGCATTCATGTGAAGTGTATTTAATAGATGAAAGTGGTAATCTTGTAGAAGCACCATTTTCTCCTATTGAGTATTCAACCTATGAATACACACTTAACAGTGTTGAACTTGGAAGTAGAAAGACAGAGTATGCTAGAGAGGTTGTATTAGATGATATATCTAACCGTGTTAGAGCCCAGGAGGGTCAGGCGGACTTAGATGGTGACGGCACTCTTGAGGATTGCAGTTACAGAATATCATATGACAATGCAACAGCTCCAGATGGTTATGAGCTCACCAATGAGGGTAGTATAGTACACTACGCTGAGGTTGAATTAGATGATGGAAGCAAGAGAAATTACGTTGACAAGATTGTGTGTGAGCAGTACAACAATTTCTCTGCTATTGATCCTAATGAATTAAATATGGGTAATATGCATAATTTCGACTACACACAGATGGCTCTGATTAATGGTTATGCAACTGATTATGATGAGCAGGCTGCTAAGGACTTTTATGCAGAGACTCTCGAAATTATGAAGAATTCAGGAGATTCGACTGAGGAACAAAGATGGCAGTCAATCATGAATAATGAGGCTACCTTAGATACATCACTTTATCTCGAGGATATGCGTAAGCTTACAAAGCTTACTGTATCAGCAGATACACTTAGTAATATATATCACGTTCAGCTTGACGTGGTATATGAGAACTCTATAGTAATAGCAGGCACAACTTATCTTATACAAAAGGAGTATAGTGTATATGGTCAGGATTTCCCATACACAACTCTTGGTGAGGATGTTCCGGAGATTTATATAGAGTATCAGCCTATGGTGGTTGCAACTGACGTTGACGAGATGTTAGTGGATTACACACCAAATGATTATTTCTTAGTAGATAATCAGGTTAAGGATTTAAAGATATATTTTGTTAAGCCGAAATGGGATCAGGCTCTATCATTTGTTTATAACTATGACAAAGCCAATGTTTCAACAGATGCAACAGAGGTTGAGCCATGGGAGGTTATTCCAGAGGGTGGTACTCCAGGTATAGAGCCAGAGGATGTATACTATGCATATATCGCTGGTGTACCAGATGGTAGTGGTTTAGGAGAGAGAAACAGTGATGATAAGGTTCGCATTAACATCTCTTCTGCTAATGAGATTACAGCAGACAATAAGTTTACTGTATATACTAACTTAATTGTAGAAGATTCTGTTAATCATAACGGAATAGATGCAAATGGAAACGGAAGTCTTGGTGACATTGGTGATACACCAGCAGTAACATCTGCTAATCCACAGTTTGTGCTTAATTCAGCTAGTGCAATTTATGCAGATACAGGATCTGGTTTTTTCCATACAGAAAATGAATCAGGTACTGCAACATATATCACTGCATATGATATTTCTCCAAATCAGCTTATTAGTATGGCTGATGAGGAATCAACAGGAAACAGACTTTACACAATTACAGTTACCTTGTCACCAACAAGTGACAAGATTGCGAATACTGTAGTATTAACTGGAGCAAAGGGGGCGAATTAGTTGAAGAAAATTAAAAATTTGTTCAAAAAACTAAATAACCGTGGTTCCAGTATTGTAATGGTAATCGTTTCCTTAGGTTTTATAGGCATAGTTATTGGTGCTCTTGTAGCAGCAGCTGGATATGCTTATAGACTTAAGCTTCAGAACTTAAATGCTAAGGATAACTTTTACTATGTAGAGCAGGCAATGCAGGAAATTTATGCAGGTGTAGGTGCTAATACCATCGAGGAGATGAAGGAAGCATATACATATACTGTAGAAAATATGGTTAGATTTGACCCTACTATCGGAACCTATGTTACTTTAGATGATGAAGAAGCTAACAAAATGTTTAAGAAGAGATTTATGGAGAACATAAAAGGAAGTCCATACTTCTCACAGGGTAACGATCAGCTTGCCACAGTTTTAGAAAGTTACATAACTAACGAAACAGTTGACCTTGACAACTCTAAGATAGTTCTTGCTGTTCAGGAGGTTGTTGTACAGGAAGCAACAGCTGACACTCCAGCGATAACTAGAGAAGAGATTGTTATAAAGAATGTAACTCTTACAAGAATTCAGGACTATGACAATGTAACAGGTGGTACTTATACGCAGACAATATCAGCAGATATTGTTATCAGTGAGCCTGATTTTGCAGTTAAATTCAACAATATGACAACTGATTACTCAGCTATATTTGAATATGCAATTATAGGTGATATGGGTATTCAGATTGTTAATAATGATGGTGTTGATATTCTCGGTAATATCTATGCTGCATCTGACTTCTATAACAAGTCATACAACGCTAATACAAGTTTGGAAGCAGCTGACCAGAAACATACATATACAGCTAATGGCGTTGAGTATTCATACAACATTACTCCTGTAACTTCAAAGAAGGCAGAAGTTGTTGATGCTGAAGGAACTGTCACTGGAACAGATTATGTTAACCAGATGTTGGATGCTACTAATGTTGCTTCATATAAGTATGATGGCGAGAATACATATAGTATGAACTCAGGTTTATACATCAGTAACAGTAGCGTAAATATCATGGCAGATAGAGTTATCGTTCCTGGTACAGTTGCTGTTATGGATTCATCTGATATATTGGTTTATGGTTCAGCTGGTGTTATAGCTGAGGTATGGGCTGATAATATTGTATTAGGAGGTTCTAGTGTAGTAACTCCTAAGTCAACAGGTAGCACAGAAGTTGATTATAACGGTTCGGAAGCTATCTTCAGTGCAGATCTTTATGTAAGAGATGATACTGAAATCAATGCAAAGGGTGCTAAGTTTACTCTTCATGGTTCATACTATGGATACGGAAATAGCACTTCAAAGGATACAAGAGTGTTTGTTCCTACTGTAGCAACAGCAGAAGCAGCAGGAGGAGAAAGTGACACTTATAATGAGAAC
>JAGAKD010000206.1 GCA_017625815.1 Lachnospiraceae bacterium
ATATATGATACATAAATGTCAGTAAGGCTATAATGAACATTCCAAAGGACATTAAGTCTCTGAAATTAAAGTTCTTCATAAGCATCACCTCCATTCTGTAAGAATGAAGGTCAACCACCCTGTAACACGATTGCCAGTAGCTTGTACGCTACTGGTATTATTATATCACAAAACAATACAGAACACAAGTTCGAAAAAGAATGAAGTAAATTATTATGAAAAGAACGTTTCAATTAATAGAAACGTCTTTTTTATTGCTGTAGAATAGATTATGGAATATAATAGATTTGAAATTGTATTAGATAATACTGGCAAATAGGAGAAATAGTATGTCCAAATTTTTAAGAATAATAATTGGTGTTGTTATAATCATTTTATTGATTTTTATATCAATGTTTTTACTTGGTGGAAATATTGAAGGTGAGGCAATTTTATTTGTTTTGTTTATGCTTATTTCAACTGTTATAGGATGTAGTGTGGGAGTATTACTTGTTAAGACGAATGAAAAAAAGACAGGAAAAAAACTTGCATATAATACTAGTGTATTTTATATAGGAGTATCTTGCTGTATATTTTGGTTTATAGCAATTAGCTTGTTTATGGTGTTAATCAACAGATAAATATTTTTAGCTTTGAGGTATAAAATATGTATTCTTGGAACCCTTGGAGGGGCTGTAAAAAATGTAGCGATGGTTGCTTGCATTGTTATATACATAAAGGTGATGCCAAGCGCGGTGTTGATACAAGTAATATTGTAAAGACAAAAGATTTTAACAGACCACTTCAAAAACTTACAAACGGAAATTATAAAATGAAATCAGGCTTAGTGTATACTTGTTTTTCTACGGATTTTCTAATTGAGGATGGGGATGAGTGGAGAGATGACTGCTGGAAAATGATTAAGGAAAGGCAGGATTGTACATTTTTATTCCTTACCAAAAGAATTGATAGATTTATGAAATCCATTCCAGATAATTGGGGTGATGGATATGACAATGTAGTTGTATGTTGTACTATTGAAAATCAAAAGAATGCAGAGTATAGGCTTGAGATTTTTAAGGATTTGCCTATAAAACATAAATGTATCACAGCTCAGCCATTGCTAGAAAGGATTGACATAGAAAAATATCTTGATGATATAGAACTTGTGGTAGTGGGTGGTGAGTCAGATTATAAGGCTAGGCCCCTTGATTATTCGTGGGTACTTGATATCAGGGAGCAATGTATTAGAAAAAAAGTATCATTTGAATTTAGGCAGTGTGGAACTCATTTTATTAAAGATGGTAAGTTATATAATTTAAAGACAAAAGATTTATGTAGTCAGGCAAGGAAGGCGGGGATTAATTATGATACTAGAAACCAATAGATTGACGTTGCGTCCTTGGGCGGAGTTAGATGCAGAGAGTTTGTATGAATATGCAAAAGATCCGGCTATTGGACCGATAGCTGGCTGGCCTCCACATAAGAGCGTTGATGAAAGCTTAGATATTATAAGAGATGTATTTAACGGTGAACAGTGCTATGCAATATGCGAAAAGGGCACTGATAAGGCAATTGGAGCAATTGAACTCAAATTGAATGGTCATACTGATATGACAGAAAGTGACCATGAATGTGAACTTGGATATTGGATTGGAAAACCATTTTGGGGAAGAGGATATATGCCAGAAGCAGCAAAAGAACTTTTGCGTTATGGATTTGAAGAACTTGGAATGACTACAATTTGGTGTGGTTATTATGATGGAAATGATAAATCTAAACGTGTACAGGAAAAAGTTGGATTTGTTTATCATCATACATGTGATGAAGTGCCAGTACCATTGATGAATGAAATCAGGGTTGGACATACCAGCTTTATGACAAAAGAACACTGGGATGAATTGAATTCTTAAAATTGGTAAAAAGAGTGAATTGACGTTTCTGGTAACAGGAAACGTCTTTTTTCTTGCTGTACATCAATTTATGGAATATAATGGAGAAAGATTTAAAACTCTAAGGAGAAAATTGTTAGATGAACGATAAGACAGAAGTTTTTTATGATGAAATAGAAAAGCAGAGTAAAAGATTACTAGGCTTTCTTAAGTGGGTTTTGATTGCTGGAATTATAGGTGCCGCACTAGGACTTGTTGGTATGGCATTTTATTATGGATTACAATTTGTCACAGATTTTAGAAATGCCAATCCCTTAATAATACTTGGTTTACCTATTGGAGGTCTTGCTATAATATTCTTGTACCATATTTCTAATAGAGATGATGACCACGGAACCAATAGTGTTATTGCGGCAGTTAGATCAGAGGAAAAGCTTAGATTTAGAACTGCACCGTTGATATTTGTTAGTAGCTTGATTACACATTTGTTTGGTGGTTCTGCTGGTAGAGAGGGAGCAGCCCTCCAGATGGGTGGAAGTATTGGAAATGGTATCGGCAAATGGTTCCGCCTCAATGAAAAAGATATGCATGTTGCGGTTATGTGTGGTATGAGTGCGTGCTTTGCGGCGGTTTTTGGTACGCCTATAGCGGCCACATTTTTTGCTATGGAGGTAGTAAGTGTAGGCATAATGTATTATTCTGCCTTGGTTCCTTGCGTTTTCTCTAGCTTGATAGCTATAGAGATTGCGAAGTTGTTTGGTGTGAAAAGCGAGTCATTTTCTATAGTTTCAGTTCCAAATTTTTCTGCTGAAAGTGTTAGTAAGATAGTTCTTGTATCCATACTTTGTGCAGCACTTAGTATATTGTTTTGTGTTTCTATGCATGCTGCGTCAAAATATACGAAGAAATGGGTACCAAATGCCTATTTAAGAATTTTTCTGTTTGGTATCCTTATAGTTATAATTCAGTTTTTAACTGGTACCACAGATTATATGGGTGCAGGTATGGACGTTATTGAGCGAGCTATAGATGGCGAGGTAAATGGTGAGGCTGTTTTACTTAAACTTGTTCTAACAGCCATAACCCTTGGCGTAGGATTTAAGGGTGGAGAGATTGTGCCATCATTCTTTGTGGGAGCTACATTTGGTTGTTTGCTTGGACATGCCTTAGGTATTTCTCCATCTATGTGTGCGGCAATTGGTATGATTGCTGTGTTCTGTGGAGTAACAAACAGCCCTGTAACCTCTGTTTTGCTAGGATTCGAGCTATTTGGTATGGATGGAATTAACTTTATATTGATAGGTGTGGCGGTAAGCTATATGCTATCGGGATATTATAGTTTATATAACTCACAGAAGATTATGTACTCTAAGTTTGATGCTGAGTATAGAGGGAATATATGGAATAAATGAGGTGTTGTTGAAGTTAATGTGGCTAAAATGACTAGTGAGTTTTCTGAAAGCGATTATGAAAAGTTTAATAAATCATTGTGTCAATATTTAGATAGTATTGAATTGGCGATGTATCGTTAAATATCTGTATTATTGAACGGAGGATAACAGTATGTTAAATGCAATTGTTGTTGGATTAGGTGGCTTTGTAGGAGCTGTGTGCAGATACCTAATCGGTTTAATCCAAGTAAATGAGGTAACAACATTTCCGATAAAGACATTTTTTATTAATGTAATAGGATGTATAGTAATTGGAATTATTACAGTTGCGGTTGCAAAGAATAGTTCCATAAATCCACAGATGGTATTATTCTTAAAGGTAGGAGTATGCGGAGGATTTACAACATTTTCAACTTTTGCGTTGGAAACAGCAGAGTTAATAAAAGCAGGAAATCCCTTAATAGCTCTATTATATATGTTGGGAAGTGTATTGGTTGGTGTTGGAGTGATATTCGCGGTTGAGTATTTATCAAAGTAATCAAATATAGAGGTGTAATATTATGAGTAGCCTTTTAGTAACAACAAAAAATACTAGAAGCATATTACCTAATAGTTTAAGGTATATTCGTAGTGATGTTCCTATCAATTTAACAAAGAAAGATATACAGTACTTAATTTCTAATAATATCTGTACTATAGTGGATCTAAGAGAAGAAAATGAGCGTATTCAGAAACCGTGCTCATTGATTGATAATGATAACTTTGAGTATCATTGTATGCCGGTTACAGGTGGTAATAGGATTCCTAAATCTGTGGATGATGTATCGAAGTCCTACATAAATATGGTTGATGATAATATGATGCAGATTATTGATACCATTATTAATGCAAAAACGAATGTATTATATTTTTGTAATGCTGGAAAAGACAGGACAGGGGTAGTGTCAGCTATATTGCTTCGTAGGTTTGGAATGAATGATGAATATATAATCAATGACTATATGAAATCCAAGGATAATTTGGTTGGACTGCTGGAAAACTTTGTTAGACAGTATCCTGATGTGGATATAAATGTTATTACACCACAAGAAAGATATATGAGAGAGTTATTGGAGTGGTTGAGCAGAGAGTGATTTAAAGTTTTATAAGGAAGATTTATTATGGAATATAGGAAGGCAAAGATAGAAGAAGCACAGACTGTTTGTGATATTGTTCAGAAAACCAAAGCGGTGATATATCCACATTATTATACACGAGCTGTGGTGGATTTTTTTGGACGGTTACATAGTTTTGAAAATATCAAGACAGATATTGAAGCAGGAAGGATAGACGTTTTAACTGTTGATGGAAAGATTATAGGTACTGGAAGTCGGAAAGATAATCATATTACCAGAGTGTATGTTTTACCTGAATATGAAGGGCAAGGGTTTGGAACTTTAATCATGGAACATCTGGAAGAAGAAATTTTCAAGGAATATGATTATTGTGAGTTGGATGCATCACTTCCGGCAGCTATTTTTTATGAACATAGGGGATATCGAACAATAGAACACCGAAAACATGATATTGATCATGGCGAAGTGATGATTTATGAAATAATGCGTAAAGGAGAAATAAAATGAACATTCGAAGAGCGTCAATTTCAGATATGTCAGGTATAAATAAATTGCTAAATCAAGTACTTATGGTACACCATAATGGAAGACCAGATTTATTTAAGGCAAATGTGAAAAAATATACTGATGAAGAGCTAACAGATATTATCAAAGATGATAGTAAGCCAATATTCGTAGCAGTAGATGAGAATGAGGAAGTTCTTGGCTATGCATTTTGTGTATTTCAGCAGCACATAAATAACAATATTCTTACAGACATCAAGACATTGTACATAGATGATTTATGCGTAGATGAGGAAAAAAGGGGTATGCATATTGGCAAAGCCCTATATGATTATGTAGTAGAGTTTGCAAAAACTGAAAAATGTTACAATATTACTTTAAATGTATGGTCCTGCAATGAAAGTGCCATGAAGTTTTATGAGAGTTGTGGATTGGTACCACAAAAGGTTGGTATGGAGAAGGTTTTGTAGGAAAAACCTTGAAAAATAGCCAATGTTAACTTGCGTTGCTTGTGGCAACGGGGCATATTGCCATATGATTTGTTTACCAAATCACATTTAGGAGGTAAATGGAATATGTTTAACGAAAATTTAAAAGAGCTTAGAAAAAGTAAAGGATATACTCAGGAGGAACTTGCCACAAGGGTTAATGTAGTTCGTCATGGACCTGTTATAATAGGACTAAATTAAGAGAAACCCAACAAAATCAAGGGTTTGCACTGATTTAGTCCTATTTTTTTATGCCATTAGGTTAAGGTTAGGACAGCGCTGTTTAC
>JAGAKD010000207.1 GCA_017625815.1 Lachnospiraceae bacterium
AAAGTTATAAAGTTATAACAATATAATTATTGAACCATCTCACAAATGTTTTTGTTTCACGTGAAACATCAACTTCTCAAAAATAATCAAATATTCAAACTGTGATAAACAGGTGTAATTCAATTTTCTTATTTCCAATATTATTATACATCTATATTAAAAATAGTGTTTCACGTGAAACATTAATAAACTCAAAATACTCTATCTAGTTTCTTTATTAACATATTTTATCAACAAATCATTATTAGTAACATTTAATCGTAGTATATTGGTTAGCGTAGTAATTACATTTAATAATTATGAAAAATGAATTTTTACAAATGTTTTATCAAGAAATCACACATTTTCTAGTTTACTTATCCTATTTTCATAATTTTGTTTCACGTGAAACGTAAAAATTACAATTTTCATTCTCTAAAACTACATCCTCCATTGTTCCCGTGTCGAAAACTATATATTGTACCTGTTAAAAAAATGTACCCATATTTAGATATGGCGAAAGATGTCGGTTAGTGATATAATGTTGAATAAATATGGAGGTTTAATCATGGGTAGAATTATAGCAATTGCCAACCAAAAGGGTGGTGTCGGAAAAACTACAACTTCAATCAATCTTGCTGCCTGTCTTGCCGAAAAGGGTAAAAAGGTTTTAGCAGTTGATATGGATCCACAGGGTAACCTTACCAGTGGATTAGGTATAGACAAGAATAATCTTTCCTATACTATATACGATGCTATGTGTGGCGAATGCAATCTTGGAGAATGTATGGTTATCCGTCCATTAGACAAAAAGTTAAACTTAAGCGTTCTACCATCTAGCCGTAACTTAGCCGGAGCAGAGGTAGATTTTATTGACGAAGACAAACCTCAATACATACTTAAGCAACTTCTTTCAAGCGTGAGAGATAAGTATGATTTTATTGTTATAGATTGTCCACCTGCTTTAGGAATCTTAACTGTTAACTCTATGACAGCCGCAGATACTGTCCTGGTTCCAATCCAGTGTGAGTTCTTTGCTTTAGATGGACTTTCACAGCTTATATACACCATTGACTTAATTAAGAAGAAACTGAATAAGGCTCTGGAGATTGAGGGTGTTGTATTTACTATGTATGATGCAAGAACCAATCTTTCTTTAGAAGTAGTTGAGAATGTTAAGAACAATCTCGATCAGTTTATTTATAAAACAATTATTCCTCGTAACGTACGTCTTGCTGAAGCACCAAGCTTTGGGCTTCCAATTAATCTTTATGACAGTCGTTCCGCAGGAGCACAAGGATATAGAGATTTAGCTGATGAAGTAATCAAAAACAAACTGTACGCTAATTTGTAGATTTACTTCTATAACCGTAGCAAGAACTATTATACGCATTTCGCTAGTCGATTTTAAGGAGGACTATTATGGCACCAAAGAGAGGATTAGGCAGGGGGTTAAATAACCTAATACCTACTGATGACAATACATCAACAAAAACACAGGACAAAGAAGTTAAGACTATAACCAAGACTGAGATAAAAGAGGTTATTAAGGAAGTTGAACAAACCCTAAATATAAATCGTATCGAACCTAACAAGAATCAGCCAAGAAAGAATTTTGACGAAGATGCTTTGGCTGAGCTTGCAGATTCAATCAAGCAATTTGGAGTTATTGAACCGCTTGTTGTTGTTAAACGCAAAGGGTATTATGAACTTATTGCTGGTGAGCGTCGTTGGAGAGCAGCTAGACTTGCTGGTTTAAAGGAAGTTCCCGTTGTAATTAAAGATTATACAGAACAAGAGATTGTGGAGATTGCTCTTATAGAGAATATTCAGAGAGAGGATTTAAATCCAATTGAAGAAGCTCTTGCATACGAAAGACTCATCAAGGAATTTAATTTAAAGCAGGACGAGGTTGCAGAAAGAGTTTCCAAGAGTAGAACTACTATTACTAACTCTCTCAGATTACTTAAGTTAACTGATAAGGTTCAGCAGATGCTTATCGATGATATGCTTACAACTGGTCATGTGAGAGCACTCATTTCTATTGAGGATCCAACTCTTCAGTACGAAACAGCACTTCACATTTTTGACAAGAAGCTAAGTGTTCGCGAAACTGAGAGCTATGTAAAGAAGCTTTTAACAGCACCTAAGGTTACAGTTGCTGCTACAGAGGAGGATATGTCCTTCTTATATAACGAAATAGAAGAGAGACTTAAAACTGTTCTTGGAACAAAGGCTGTTATTAAGTCAAAAGGTAAGCACAAAGGTAAAATTGAAATTGAATATTATTCTGAAGATGATTTAGATAGAATTACCCAGATGCTTTATAACGCTAAGTAGAAAGAGGTATTCTAAATGAAAACCGAGACCATATTAGGAATGAATTTATCAACAGTGATTTACATTTTGCTAATCACTGTTGTGTTACTTATAATATTTGTCTTCCTAATTGTATATAAGATGAATGTTATAAGTAGAAAATATAATGCTCTTATGAGCGGCAAAAAGGGAGCCGACCTAGAACACATTATTCGCGTTAGATTTAAGGAGATGGATCAGGTTAAGGCTAATGCCAAAAGAATAACAAAAGAACATAAAGAAATTAAAGACCATCTATCTTCTTGTTTTAGCAAGATGGGTCTTGTAAAATATGACGCCTTCAACGAAATGGCAGGTAAACTAAGTTTTGTTCTTGCGTTACTAAACCAGGACAACACTGGTGTAGTTATCAATGCTATGCACAGTCGAGAAGGTTGCCACATTTATGCAAAGGAAATTATTAAGGGCGAATCCTATATCCCTCTTTCAGAAGAAGAAAAGGAAGCTCTTGATAAGGCAAAAACTGTGGAAGAGGAAATTAAAGAGTTAACAAAAGAAGCTGAGTCTGAAGAAGACATTAGCTTTGATTTATAACGAAGGCTTAGTTTCATCATTGGGCATTTTATAAAAAGGAGAGAGAATATGTTAGACATCAAATTTTTAAGAGAAAATCCAGACTTAGTTAAGGAAAACATCAAAAAGAAATTTCAAGATAACAAGCTTCCACTTGTTGATGAAGTAATAGAATTAGACAAACAGGCAAGAGCACTTCAGCAGGAGGCTGACGAGCTTCGTGCAAAGAAGAATCAGATTGCTAAGCAGATTGGTGCACTTATGGCACAGGGCAAAAAGGACGAAGCAGAAGAAGTAAAAAAGGAAGTTGCAAAGAATGCTGCTCGTCTTGCTGAACTTGAAAAGCAGGAGCCAGTTGTTAAGGAAGAATTAAAGCAGAAGATGATGGTTATCCCTAATATCATAGACCCATCAGTACCTATCGGAAAGGACGACTCAGAGAACGTTGAACTTGAAAAGTTTGGTGAACCTGTTGTTCCAGATTATGAGGTTCCATATCACACTGACATTATGGCAAAGTTCAATGGTATTGACCTTGAGAGTGCAGGAAAGGTAGCTGGAAATGGTTTCTACTATCTTATGGGTGATATTGCCAGATTACATTCTGCAATCATTTCTTATGCTAGAGACTTTATGATTGACAGAGGATTTACTTACTGTATTCCTCCTTTTATGATTAGAAGTAATGTTGTAACAGGTGTTATGAGTTTTGCTGAGATGGATGCTATGATGTACAAGATTGAAGGTGAGGATCTCTACCTTATCGGTACAAGTGAGCATTCTATGATTGGTAAATTTATTGATACTTTAAATCCAGAAGAGTCTCTTCCTCAGACACTTACAAGCTATTCACCTTGTTTCCGTAAAGAGAAGGGTGCTCATGGTATTGAGGAAAGAGGAGTATACAGAATTCACCAGTTCGAAAAGCAGGAGATGATCGTTGTATGTAAACCAGAGGAGAGTATGGATTGGTTCCACAAGCTTTGGAAGAATACTGTAGATTTATTCCGTTCTATGGATATTCCTGTTAGAACTATTGAATGTTGTTCTGGTGACTTAGCTGACCTTAAGGTTAAGTCTTATGATGTTGAAGCTTGGTCTCCTCGTCAGAAAAAATATTTCGAGGTTGGTAGCTGTTCAAATCTTGGTGATGCTCAGGCACGTCGTCTTGGTATCAAAGTTAAATCAAAAGATGGCAAGTATTTTGCACATACTCTTAATAACACAGTTGTTGCTCCTCCACGTATGCTTATCGCATTCCTTGAGAACAACTTAAATGAGGACGGAAGTGTAAATATTCCAGAAGTACTTCAGCCATATATGGGTGGTAAAAAGATTATCCAGTAAGGAGAATTTAATGCATTCTTATTTAAGAGCTATTGGTTTTAGCAAAATTAAATCAAGAAAACAATTAGAGAAGATTTATGCTTTAACTTTAAAACGTCCTAATCGCAAGGTTATGACTACCGTTAGTATAGATACTTCACTTATGCAATTTGAAAAAGATTTTGGTCCTTCCATTGGGCTTACCTTAATAGGCGAATATGATGTAAATGGTGCTCTTTCTATAGAGCACTATTTCCCTTATATAAAGGGTGATTCCTATATTGATTACGAACATATCTCTATAGAAAAACAAACTGACAAAGAATCCTATGCTGGTGTTTGCGAAGACTATCGCCTTGGAATGACCTTGATTTTTTATGTCCTAAATATTGCAGATTACGCAAAATCAAAATGGCTTAATTATTCAAACAGACATTTAACAAAGGTTAATCTTTCTGCTCTTTCTATTAGCGGAACAGTTCTTCTCGGCGTGAAAAAAACAAAAGCAGAAGAAAGCTTAGAAAAAGACTACAAACATATTCGTGACTGTTTACTTTCTGCTGCAAGAGAAGGTGACACTGACGCTATAGAAAGTTTAACTATTAGCGAGATGGATACCTACACTTCTTTAACCGGAAGAATCAGACACGAAGACATCTTGTCTATAGTTGACACTAGCTTTATGCCTTGCGGTGTTGAATGTGATCATTACATGGTGGTAGGTAATATTCTCAAAGTCACAGAAATCAAAAATGCCTACACAGAAGAAATGATATACAATCTTCTAGTAGAATGTAATGACATTATATTAAACATTGGTATAAATAGCCTTGACCTTCAAGGTGAACCAAAGGAAGGTCGAAGATTCCGCGGTGAGGTGTGGCTACAAGGTCAGGTGAAAATTTAATATATTTACATTTTATTGAATATAATTTACAATACTATGGTATCTTTTAAATGTTTCCGTAGC
>JAGAKD010000208.1 GCA_017625815.1 Lachnospiraceae bacterium
GAAAATACAAGAGAATATTAGCGAGGATAATGGTATTCCTTATGGTATGTCCTTTTCTCGTGCCACCACAGAATCTTATAGCTAAGGATTCTTTTGTTTCTCAATATATTCAGACTGTTTATAATCAGAATAATGGTATAGGTAGCAATGAAGTAAACTGTCTATATCAATCTTCATCAGGATATATCTGGATAGGAACAGATGGTGGTTTATATAGATCAGATGGTGCCGGTTTTCAGAGTATTAATTTATGGAATACTGAGAGAACAGATATGTATTCCATAAACTGCATAATTCAGGATTCAACAGGACGTATGTGGATTGGAACTGATAATTATGGACTGTTTTACATTGAAAGTGGTAACAACTATCAGCTACAGGATGAATATTACAATGGAATAAAGACAATATACGATATATGTGAAACAGAAGACGGTAAAATATATGTATCTACATCTGAAGGCCTTTATACAGCTTCTGACGAGGGTGGCTACATGCACCTTGTAGAACCTGTAGATGAGAAACTTTTGGGTAGGGAATTTGGTGATATAGAGTACTTCAATGGTGGTATATGGGCTACATATGGAACCAATAAGATATGTATCATAGAAGAGGATTCTTTAACCTATACCATTGACACATCATCAATTATCAGTGATGAAGTGATTAGTTTGAAGACTATTGGTGACAAGATATATGTTGGAAGTACAGGAAAAAATGTAATTGCTTATTCTAATCATTCAAAATATACTTTATATTCTGCAACGGTAGAAGGCATTAATGATATAATGCTAGATTCAAATGGTTTACTTTGGGTTTGTGCCGACAATGGAATGGGATATTTTACAGATACTACCAACTTTGTTAAAGCAAATGACTGTGAGATTGATAGCTATCTTTCTAGCATGATACAGGATTACGAAGGTAATTATTGGATTGCTTCACGAAGAATGGGAGTATTATTGCTTTCACGTAGCAAGTTTGTTGACTTCAATATGTATACTGGCATGCAGGAAAGTATGGTCAATGCTGTAGCTATATATAGAGGCAACAAATATATTGGAACAGATGATGGACTTATAATATATGACAATACTAACGAGCGAATTAATAATGAGCTCACAGATATGCTAAGTGGTATTAGTATAAAGTATATTATGGAGGATAAGTCAGGTAATCTATGGATAAGCACCTACAGAAAGTACGGAGTAGTAAAGGTTGATAATACAGGTGTTATTTCCTACATAGGAAGAGGTTCAGGACTTCCTAGCATGGTTATAAATGGCACGCTACAGCTTAATGATGGCAGTATTGCAGTGGCCACAGATGAGGGTGTCGGAATAATAGATGCTTCTGGTAATGTTGTAATGACTTATGAGGACAACCAAGATATTACTTATGGAAATGTAACCTGTCTATATCAAGACCAGGGCAATACCTTGTATGTTGGAACTGACGGAAGTGGAATTTTTGCTATAGAACTTGGAACTGAGGATGCCATAATCAATTACACCACAGATGATGGGCTCAATTCAAATGTTATCACCTCTATGGAAAGAGGCGAAGAGGGAATTTGGATTGGTACAGACAATGGATTGTGTCTGTATAATGAATCCTTTAGAGCTATAAGTAATATAGAATATTCTAATAGCATTTATGATCTTGTTTTAAGTGATGGAACAGTATGGATTATCGGTTCTATGGGAGTTCTCTATTCTACAGAAGAAGAACTTCTAGGAAGTGAAGGTGTTTCTAGTAGATACTTTGATGCAAATGATGGTCTTACTAAAACACTTAATACTATCAGTAATTCTACCATAGATGCTAATGGAATTCTTTATCTTTGCTGTAATGATGGTATATGCACATTAGATACTAAGAATATACCATACAATAGCGTTGCTCCAAGAATAAAGGTTACTGCTATAGACGTTGATGGTACAATTTATGAGTTTGATGATCTTGCTAACGGTCTTAAGATTGAAAGCGATGTTTCCAGAATTGCCATTGATTTTGCAGTATTTAGTTATAACAATAGAAGCAACATTCAAGTAGAATATTTCCTTGAGGGCTTTGACAAAGAGCCAATTGTTATAAAAGGAACAGATTCTATGAGAGCTGTGTACACAAACCTTGAGGGTGGTGTGTATGAGTTTAAGATAAACGCATATAACGGGGATGGTACAGTATGTGAAAGTACAGTTTCCTTTGTTATAGAAAAGAAAACCAGCTTTTTTGAAGACCCTGTTGCTAGAATTGGCATTATAACACTACTTTTATTTGCAGTAGTGGTATTTATCATTGCCTTGCTTTGGATTAGAAAAGTTCTTGCAAATAAGAACGTTGCTATAGAAAAACTTCATAAAGAGCATGAAGAGGCAATAAAATCTAGTAGTGCTAAAAATGACTATCTTGCAAATATGAGTAATGAAATCAAAACACCTATAAATGCTATGATTTCTAAGGCTGATGAGCTTTTGCATGTGGTGGGAGATGATCAAGAATCAAAAGATAAGATAGTTATTATATGTGATATTGGCAATGAAATTATTAACAAGGTTGATGATATTATTTTACTTGCAAAAATTGAAGCAGGTAAAGTGGATTCTATTAAAGCTCCATATTCTGTTACAACCTTGATATATGAATTGTCAGAAGAAGCGGTGAAAAAAGTAAAAGACAAATCAGTAAAATTCTTTGTGGAGATTGGTGAAGATATCGTCGATAAGGTTATTGGCGATGCCGACAAGATAAAGAATATTATGACTCGTCTTTTGGACAATGCCATAAAATATACCAGAGAGGGTTCTATTACTCTTTCTGTGGATTGTTATAGATATCCAGAAGACAAGCGTCTTGAAGATATGGTCAATGTTATCTTTTCTGTTTCAGATACAGGAATTGGAATTCAAGAGGATAGAATTGACACTATATTTGAGGTCTATAACATAGCAGATAATGTTAAAAACAGCATCCATTCAGGCAATGGTGTTAGTTTGGCTATAGCTAAAGGTTATGCAAGCTTGATGGAGGGCGAACTTGAGGTGGAGAGTGTTTATGGCGCAGGTGCCACATTTACCCTTTCCTTGAATCAAAAATCGGCTGATAAGTTAACAAGCAATCTTGGAATACAAAAAATAGAAGGTACTGTATCCAAGGAAGCCGCTGAAAAGTTATGGCTTCCGGAGGTCAATGCACTTTTAGTTGATGATGAAGACGTTAGTCGTGAAGTATCTATGAAACTTCTTAAGCAGTTTGAGATGAAGGTAGATGTAGCGTCAACAGGACTTAGTGCTATTGATATGGTTATGAACAACGAATACGATGTTGTATTTATGGATTTATCTATGCCTATAATGAATGGCGTGGACGCTATGAAAGAGATAAGAGAGCTAGAGGGAGACAAATATTCTATGCTTTCTATTGTTGCTATGGATACGGATGCAATTGAAGAAAATAAAGCTCAGTTACTCAGCTGGGGCTTTACAGACAGTATTCTTAAACCTATGGATTTGAGAAGAGTTGCGGCCATATTAAAGGATTGCTTGCCAGAAAGTAAAATAAAAGAAAAGACTAATGATATTGAACAATATATAGAAGGTTCTAGATATAAGGAAGGCCTTGAAAATATCAGTCAATATGTAGATGTGGAATATGCCCTCGAAAAAATAGGTGGAAGCATTGATGTATTTAATAAGCTAATAAAGATTTTCTTTGAGCAAAATCAATCTGCATCAGAGGAGTTATATAAGAAATCTGGCAAGGACATCAGAGGCTTTAAGGCTAAAATACACACTCTTAGAACTACGGCAACCAACATTGGTGCTCTTAGATTTGCTCAATTCGCTACAAAGATGGAGGCTGCAATCAATATAGGTAACAGAGACTATGTAAATGATAATCTGGAGGACTTTACAGAACAGCTAGTTGATATTTTGCTTGCTTTAGAAGATTATCTTGCATTTGTTGATAGTGTATCTGGTATGTCGGATGAAGAATATGTAGCAATTAACAAGAGAAATGATGAAGAAAAAGAGGCATCCGTAGATAGAATTGAAATAAATATCCTTGAAAATATTAAGTACGCAGCTTTGGAAAAAGACTTTGAAGTAGTAAATTCTAATATGGAAGAACTACAAAAATATGAGTACGAAGGTGAAGATAAGGAGTTTATAGAAGTTCTTATTGAGGCAGTTAATGGCAAGTCTATAGAAACTATTGATGAGCTTATAACAACTTATATTGATTTGAAAATTTAATATTATAACAAATCCCTTGTATATTTTAGATACAAGGGATTTTGATTATTACTTTGATTTTCCAATCTCCCAAAAGGCTATAGCACTTGCTGTAGCTACATTTAAGGAGTCTACCTGATGAAACATAGGTATACATACAGTGTAATCACAGCTTGATATAGTTGCTTCAGAAAGACCATCGCCTTCAGTTCCCAGTATAATGGCTAATTTGTCTTCGGATAGAAGATTAGGGTCATTTATATTGACTGAATTATCTTTTAGGGCCATGGCTGCAGTCTTAAAACCTAAGTTTTTCAAGGCGTCTATTACTGATGTATTGTCAGTATTAATCTCATCTATAAATGTCCAAGGAATCTGAAAAACAGTTCCCATGCTAACTCTAATTGCACGTCTATATAGTGGATTGCTACTGCCAGAGGTTAGTAAAATGCCATCTATGCCAAGTGCTGCGGCAGAACGAAAGATTGCTCCCACATTTGTAGGATTCATTACACTATCTAACACAGCAATTCTTTTTGCATTATCGCATACTGATTCTATACTTGGGAGTGCTTTGCGATACATAGCTGCTAGCACTCCTCTTGTCAGTTTAAAACCAGTAAGTTCTGTAAGCACATCAAATTCGGCTGTATATATAGGAATATCTTTGCAACGTTCTACTATATGTTTGGCTTCACCAGATATATGTTTCTTTTCTAATAGAAGAGAAATAGGAGTATAGCCTGCATCAAGAGCTCGCTCAACAACCTTTGGGCTTTCAGCTATAAAGATACCTTTTTCTGGCTCGTGTCTGTTAAGAAGCTGGTTTTCCGTAAGTCGGGCGTATATGTCAAGTTCAGGTGCATTAAAGTCTGTGATTTCTATTATATTTGGCATATTATACTCCTTTCGTAATTAATAAAAAAAGATGATATCATAAGATATCATCTTTTTGCTCTAGAGCGCGAGACGGGGATCGAACCCGCGACCCCCTCCTTGGCAAGGAGGTGCTCCACCGCTGAGCCACTCGCGCATTTTCGATGCTCTCTCAAGCACAAGACATATATTAGCATACCATTTTGATTGTGTCAACAAAA
>JAGAKD010000209.1 GCA_017625815.1 Lachnospiraceae bacterium
TACTACTAAAAAAGTGACAAAGAAGCGTGTCAGAAAGAACGTTGAAAACGGACAGGCTCATATTCAGTCATCTTTTAACAATACAATTGTTACATTAACAGATGCCGAGGGTAATGCATTATCTTGGGCAAGTGCAGGTGGATTAGGCTTCAGAGGTTCAAGAAAGTCTACACCTTATGCAGCACAGATGGCAGCAGAGACTGCTACTAAGGCTGCTTTACCATACGGTTTAAAGAACGTAGAAGTTATGGTTAAGGGACCAGGTTCAGGTAGAGAGGCTGCTATCAGAGCACTCGCAGCTTGTGGTCTTAACGTTACTAGTATTAAGGATGTTACTCCAGTTCCACATAACGGATGTCGTCCACCAAAGAGAAGAAGAGTCTAATAGGAGGTACAAGAATAATGGCAGTAGATAGAACCCCAATTCTTAAGAGATGCAGATCTTTGGGTATGGAGCCAATGTATCTCGGTGTTAATAAGAAGTCAAATAGAAAGTTAAACAGAGCAAACAGAAAGGTAAGTGAGTACGGCTTACAGCTTCGTGAGAAGCAGAAGGCTAAGTTCATTTATGGTATGCTTGAGAAGCCTTTCCGTAACTTATATGAGAAGGCTGAGAGAATGCCAGGACTTACTGGTCCAAACCTTATGATTTTATTAGAGTCAAGACTTGACAACATCATTTTCCGTATGGGATTTGCTAGAACAAGAAGAGAAGCTAGACAGATCGTAGATCACAAGCACGTTCTTGTAAATGGCAAGTGTGTAAACATTCCTTCATACAGAGTAAATGCTGGTGACAAGATTGAAATCAGAGAGAAGAGCAAGTCTCTTCAGAGATATAAGGATATCGTTGAGGCTAATGCTGGATATACAGCTCCATCATGGCTTGAGTCAAGCTTAGAGACTTTAAGTGGTACTGTTGTAGAGAAGCCACTTAGAGAGCAGATTGACGTACCTGTTAACGAAACACTTATTGTCGAGTTATATTCAAAGTAAGATAAAGTTATTCACCGCGTTCTTGCGGACGCGGTGGATTTTCTAAGAAGTAACTTTGTGCACCGGTAATCCATAAAGGAGGGGTAAGTAGTGTTTGATTTTGAAAGACCTAGAATAGAGATCGCAGAGATTTCTGAGGATAACAAGTACGGTAGATTTGTTGTAGAGCCTTTAGTAAGAGGTTATGGTACAACTCTTGGTAATTCTCTTAGAAGAATTATGTTGTCATCATTACCAGGTACAGCAGTTAGCATGATCAAGATAAAAGGCGTTTTACATGAGTTCAGTTCAATTCCTGGAGTAAAGGAAGATGTAACTGAGATCGTTATGAACATAAAAGAAATATGTATCAAGAACAATGGTTCTTCAAATGAAGTTAAGACAGCTTACATTGACGCTTCAGGCGATTGTGTAGTTACTGCTGGCGACATTCAGATGGATGGAGACCTTGAGATTCTTAACCCAGATCTTGTTATTGCAAACCTTAGTGGTTCAGATGCAAAGCTTGAGATGGAACTCACTATTACAAATGGTAGAGGATACGTAGGTTCAGATAAGAACAAGGATCTTGACGCATCAATTGATGCTATAGCTATAGATTCAATTTATACACCAGTTGAGCGTGTTAATCTCACAGTAGAGAATACACGTGTTGGTCAGATTACTGACTATGACAAGCTCACACTTGATGTATTTACTAATGGTACTTTAGCACCAGATGAGGCTGTAAGCCTTGCTGCTAAGGTTTTAAGTGAGCATTTAAGTCTCTTCATCGATTTATCAGAGATTGCTAATACAGCAGAGGTTATGATAGAGAAGACTGATGATGAGAAGGAGAAGGTTCTTGAGATGAGCATTGATGAGCTTGAGCTTTCAGTTCGTTCATACAACTGCTTAAAGAGAGCTGGTATCAATACAGTTGAAGAATTAACAAATAAGACTTCAGAGGACATGATGAAGGTTCGTAACCTTGGTCGTAAGTCACTCGAGGAAGTTTTAGCAAAATTAAAGGAATTAGGCTTATCATTAAAAACAGGAGATGACTAAGCTATTACCACTCACGCTGAATAATAGTAAGCACAGTGAAGACCCGATAGGGTAAGGAGGAAATTTATAATGGCAATGTATAGAAAGCTTGGAAAGAAAGCAGACGCAAGAAAGGCATTACTTCGTAATCAGGTAACTCAGTTACTTTATCACGGAAAGATTGAGACTACTGAGGCTAGAGCTAAGGAAGTTCGTAAGATTGCTGAGCATCTTATCACACTTGCAGTTAAGGAAAAGGATAACTTCGATGAGGTTACTGTAACTGCTAAGGTTGCTAAGAAGGATAAGGATGGCAAGCGTGTTAAGGAGACTGTAGACGGTAAGAAAGTTACTGTATACGATGAAGTTGAGAAGAAGGTTAAGAAGGATCAGCCTTCAAGACTTCATGCTAGAAGACAGATGCTTAAGGTATTATATCCTGTAGTTGAGGTTCCAACTGAGGCTGCTGGTAAGAAGGCTGGCACTAAGAAGGTTGACTTAACTGCAAAGTTATTTGATGAGTATGGTACAAAGTATGCTAACCGTAAGGGTGGATACACTAGAATCGTTAAGATCGGCGAGCGTCGTGGTGACGGTGCTATGAAGGTTATCCTTGAGTTAGTATAATTTTTACCAGCATAATTGATAAAGGTTTTTTAAGGAGCGGAAATGAGTTTTCCGCTCTTTTTCATTTGCATTTATTGACATTTTTCATATTAGAGAGTATGTTAATAAAAAGTTTTATTTTAGAGGATATGTACACTATGTGGAATAAGGTGAAAAGCTTATTTAAGGACAAGAAAAAAAGAAAATGGGTATTTATATCCCTAATACTGATTTTATTGCTTATTGCCTGCGATATGAGGCTTAAAACAGTATATTACAATTTTGATAGTGATAAAATAGATGCGCCTGTAACCATAGCCCTTGTTACAGATTTGCACGCTGATTGGTATGGAAAGAATCAAAAGACTCTTATGAAGGCTATTGATGAAGCTTCTCCAGATGTAGTACTTCTTGGTGGAGACATATTTGACGATGAAAAAAGCTACAAGAACGCTGAAATATTTTTAGCAGAGGTTACAGCAAAGTATCCCTGCTATTATGTGACTGGTAATCACGAATACTGGAGCAAGGATATTGATAACATTCTAAGTATAGTTGAGTCATATGGAGTTACAATACTTTCGGGAGATTGTGATGTAGTGGAAATAAATGGTCAGACTATAAATATTTGTGGTGTAGATGATGTGGATGTGGATACATATGTGTCAGGAAGCAAGTCTACGACAACTCAGATAAAAGAGTTGTCAGAGAAGGTTAATTTTGACAATTACACCATTTTGTTATCCCACAGACCAGAGATTATTGATACATATAAGAAATATGATTTTGACCTTGTTTTGTGTGGACACGCTCATGGAGGTCAGTGGCGAATACCAGTGGTGTTAAATGGCTTATATTCCCCGCATCAGGGTATATTTCCAGACTATGCAGGGGGAAGATATGATTACGATAAGGGGATAATGATAGTAAGTCGTGGATTGGCTAGAGAAAGTACACCTGCACCTAGAATTTTTAACAGACCAGAACTTGTTATAATAGAGTTAAAGTAGGAGAAAAACCATGAAACTAAAAAACATCTTAATAGTAGTTGAAGATATAGAGCGTTCAAAAGCCTTTTACAAGGATTTGTTTGGACTTAGTGTGGTAACAGACTTCGGTGGAAACGTAATACTTACTGAGGGACTTGTATTACAGGAAAAAAAGGTATGGGAAGAATTAATTGGAGAAAAGTCCTGTAAGGGAAATTGCGATGCAGAGCTATATTTTGAAGAAAATGATATGGATGGATTTGTATCAAAATTAAACAAATATCAAGGAAACATTATCTATCTTAATGAGCTAATGGAGCATAGCTGGGGGCAAAAAGTTGTTAGATTTTATGATCCGGATGGACACCTTATTGAGGTGGGAGAATCTATGGATGGAGTTGCAAGAAGATATTTAGCTCAGGGAATGACTGAGGAGGAAGTTGCAGAGAAAACCCAGCTACCATTAGATTATATTCAGGGAATGCAATGTCAGTGTACCTACAATTAAATTGATCTAATATGTATGTAGTGGAATTGATTTAGAACGAGAGAATCTGCGAGATACTTCATGTGAAATGAGGATACAACCAGAAAAATATATAAGGAAATAGAAAAATATGTTTGGAAAAAACAGAGGAAAAAAGTTAAGTGATTATGTGTCAAGCTATGTAGTGTTTGACCTTGAGACAACAGGAACTAGTCCTAAGACAGAAGCCATAATAGAGATATCAGCCCTAAAGGTAGTTGATGGAAAGGTAGTTGATACATTTTCTACCTTGGTTAATCCCGAGAAGCCTATATCTCCTGGGGCTACAGCTGTAAATGGAATAACGGATGATATGGTTAAAAACGAGCCAACCTTGGATATTGTTCTACCACAGTTCAATGAGTTTATTGAAGAGTATATCCTTGTAGGGCATAATATTCATTGCTTCGATATGAAGTTTATTTGGAAAGCTGCAGAGGCACTTTTTGGACAGACCATATCTAACGATTATATTGATACATTACCTATGTCTAGAAAGTGTTTACCACAGTTAGCTCATCATAGACTTGTGGATTTAGCAACGTATTACGATATAGATACTGCTGGTGCACATAGAGCTTTGCAGGATTGCATTATGAACCAACTATGTTTTGAATACATGCAAGACGAACCAGAACTTACACCAACTAAGAAGTGTCCTAATTGTAACTCTGAGCTACTCCTACGCAACGGACGATACGGCCAGTTCTGGGGATGCACCAACTTCCCAGTATGTCGTTATACTGAGAATACATAAGCAGATTATCTTACAATACCAGCTCTTGGCTTAGGGCACTACCTGGCAAAATATTTATTCCGATTAAGAGATTTTGTAATATCTATTGCCTTGCACTTTCGATGTATGATTAACACCGCTTGGTACAAACTCGATGCTGAATGGGATATAAAATCATATAAGGAAGTTTTTTGGTCGATTTTTAAGAGATTTTATTGAAATATCATTAGAGATATACTTGCGATAACGCCCCGCTGTTTTAGATGTTTGAGCAAGACAAGGAAAATGGAGTATGAGCGATTGGATTTATCCAAA
>JAGAKD010000210.1 GCA_017625815.1 Lachnospiraceae bacterium
AGGCGTGGAAGCTATATTATCAGGTAGCTTTTTGCATAATAGGCAAGCACCGGGGGATTCACAAAATAGAACATATGGACAGCTTATTATTGATGCTGCAAAAGCAAGTGGGGTCAGTCCATATCATCTTGCATCACGTATGAAAAATGAGATGGGAAATGAAGAAAATCCTTGTGCGTTAGGAACATATAGTGGTTATGTAGGATATTTTAATTTGTTTAACATAGGTGCATCAGACACACCAGGGGGAGATCCTAGAGCAAAGGGTATGGCTTATGCTAAGGAAAAAGGATGGAATTCAGTTGAACTTGCTATAAAAGGTGGCGCTGAGTTTCTTGGGAATGGATATATTAGTGTAAAACAGGATACGTTATATACACAAAAGTTTAATGTTACTAATACTGGAAATTTATTTTCACATCAGTATATGACTAATGTTCAAGCGCCAGCTACAGAATGTCAGAGTGTATATAATGCATATTCATCTCGTGGATTACTTGATTCATCTATGGCATTTAAGATACCAGTATATCTAAATATGCCTGAGACACCATCGGTTAAACCGGCAAATAGTGGTAATCCAAACAACTGGCTTAAAACTTTAAGTATTAGTGGATACACGCTTACACCTACATTTGGAGTTAACTCAACAAATAATTATTCACTTATTGTTCCTCTAAATGTATCCAGCTTGACTATATCAGCTACTACTGTTAATTCATCAGCTCGTATAACAGGTGGTGTTGGAACAGTTAATTTGGCTGAAGGTACAAACTATATAAATATAAATGTCACGGCCCAAAATGGCAGTGTGAGGACGTATAAGCTAACGGTAATACGAGGCTCGGCGTCTGCTGGAAGTACTGTTATTGGTGGTCAGGCTAGAGGAGACTTAAATGGTGATGGCAAGATATCTACTATGGACTTAGTTATGGTTCAGCGTATTATTGTAGGCTTAGATGCTTTGAATGATATTAATATGATAGTTGCAGATATTAACGGAGATGGAAAGATATCAACTATGGATATCGTATTAATTCAACGACATATAGTGGGTATCCAATTTATTGAATAAATAATTAGGAGAACAAAAATGAAAAACAAGTTTATAAAATTCTTAGCGATTATAATATGTTTAGCATTGTGCATGAATTCATACACGTATGATACTAAGGCTGCTGGAAGTGTATCTGTTTCAGCAACATCAAGCACAAGTATAGGTGGTAATGTTACAGTAACCGTTTCTATAAGTGGTGGTTCATATACATTATGGGTATCTTATGATTCAAGTATTTTACAATACAATTCAGGTTCTGGTAGCGCAGGAGCTGTTGTAAATGGTGGAGGTGGAACCGTCACTGTTTCGGGTACAACAAGTGAAACAGTAACACTTTCATTTACTGCTATTGCAAATGGAACAAGTAGTATATATGCCAGTGCGGAAATAATTGATATGGTAGAAATGGTTGAACAAACTGCCTCAGGTGGTGCATCTGTAACAGTAGCTACAGCAGATACAAGTGGTGGTTCATCAGATGGTGGCAATTCAGGCGGTAACTCAGGTGGCTCAAACCAGCCAGCAGATGACCGTTCTTCCAATTGTTATATTGCTAGTATGGAGGTTTCACCAGGAACTCTTGAGCCAGAGTTTTCATATGACACATATGATTATTCTCTTAGAGTAGAAGAGGATGTTAAGGAAATAACTATCAGTGCTTCGGCAGATGATTCAAAGTCTTCTATTCAGGTAAAGGGTGCTGATGAGATTAAACCTGGTAAAAACACAGTAGAGGTTATATGTACTGCTGAAAATGGAGCAGCAAAGATTTATACAATAGAAGTAATTGCAGGTGAAATTCTTGAAGATGTAATCATAAATGTAGGTGGAATGGACTATTCTATTGTGAATTTTTCAGAGGATATAGTAAGTGTGCCAGAAGCATTTACAAAAACTACTGTAAAATATGACAAATGGGATATTCTTGCTTATGAGTCACCTAACAAGATGATTAAGCTTGTTTGTCTACAGGACACTGTAGATAATCAGAAGTGGTTCATATATAACGAGGCTACAGCAGAATTTACAGAGTACAAGGAATATTCAGCAAAGTATAACAGATATGTTGTTATGCCTTTCCCTGCTGACGCAGTTTTTCCAGAGGATTTTGTACTTACACAGGTTACAATATTTGGAACAACTGTAGATGCGTATCAGTCAACAGATATGAATGATCCAGACAAATATATTATATATGCTATGAACTTAGACGCAGAAGAAGGATATTATATATTCGACAATGTAGAGAAAACATTTATGAAATATAATATGCCAGAGGTTGCGACTTTAACAGATGCAGATGTAGCAACTACTACAGATGTTGACACAACAGATGAAGATGAAGGATTCTTTACAAAGAAGAATATGTTTTATATTCTCTGCGGAGCAGGCGGATTACTTTTAATTTTACTTATCTGTCTTATTGGATTTGGCGTTAGAATAGGTAAACTTAACAAGGAGCTTGAAGAAGCAGACATTATGGTTGCTAAGGCTACTAAGAATAACCTTGATAGTATATATGGTGCTGATGAGAAAGTAGCTAAGAAGGAAGATAAGGAAAAAGCTTCTAAGGATATTGTCACTGAGCCTAAGTCAGAGGTTGAAAAAGCCATTGATGAAAAGGTTATGGAAGAAAAAACTGTAGAAGAAAAGAAAACAGAAGAAACAGTTGTGACAGAAGAGGCTGAGTCAGTAAAGGAAGAAGAGTCAGAGGTAGCGGAAGAAAAAGAGGAAAAACCTTCTGTATCAGAGATACCAGTGGTTAATCTTGGCATGGGAGATGTTTCTGAATATGAGGAACAAGCTAAGGAAATCAATGAGTTAATTAGTGAGAATTATGATGCAGATAAGGATAGTGCATTTGCTGACGAAGAGTAATACTCTAAATTGACGATATGACAAATAAATGTTATATTTATCCTATTGGACTATTAAGGAGGCTTTATATATATGGAAGGCGAAGTAATCTCAAGAAATTTTATTGAGCAAGAAATTGATAATGATCTTAAAGAGGGGAAATATACTAAGGTTATTACAAGATTCCCACCTGAACCAAATGGTTATTTGCACATTGGACATGCAAAGTCAATACTTTTAAATTATGGACTTGCAAAGCAGTATGGTGGAACATTTAACTTTAGATTTGATGATACTAATCCTACAAAGGAGAAGACTGAATATGTTCAGTCAATCATAGATGATATCAAATGGCTTGGAGCAGACTTTGGAGACAAGGTATATTTTGCTTCAGATTATTTTGATGCAATGTACGAGGCTGCGGTTAAGCTTATTAAGAAGGGTAAAGCTTTCGTCTGTGATCTCACTGCTGATGAGATAAGAGAATATAGAGGAGATTTTACTACTCCTGGAAAGAACAGCCCATATAGAGATAGAAGTATTGAAGAGAACTTGGCTTTATTTGAAGCTATGAAGAATGGTGAGTATCCAGATGGTTCTAAGGTACTTCGTGCTAAGATTGATATGGCTAGCCCTAACATTAATATGAGAGACCCTGTTATTTATCGTATTGCTCGTATGACTCATCACAATACAGGTGACAAGTGGTGCATTTATCCTATGTATGACTTCGCTCATCCGATAGAGGATGCTATAGAGGGCATTTCTCATTCAATATGTACTCTTGAATTTGAGGATCATAGACCACTTTATGAGTGGGTTGTTAATGAACTTGAATATGAGAATCCACCTAGACAGATTGAGTTTGCAAAGCTTTACTTAAAGAATGTTGTTACAGGAAAAAGATATATTAAGAAGCTTGTTGAGGATGGAATAGTTGATGGCTGGGATGACCCAAGACTTGTATCTATTGCAGCTCTTAGAAGAAGAGGTTTTACACCAGAATCTATTAAGATGTTTATGGAACTTTCAGGTGTTGCTAAGTCTCAGAGTGAGTCTGACTATGCTATGCTTGAGTATTGTATTAGAGAAGACTTAAAGATGAAGGCTAATCGTATGATGGCAGTTCTTGATCCTATAAAGCTTGTTATTGACAATTATCCAGAAGGTTTAGTTGAATACTTTGATGTGGATAACAATCAGGAGAATGAAGAAGCTGGCACTAGAAAGGTTGCATTTAGCAGAGAGCTTTATATCGAGAGAGAAGACTTTATGGAGGAGCCTCCTAAGAAGTATTTCCGTCTTTTCCCTGGTAATGAGGTTAGACTTAAAAATGCATACTTTGTAAAGTGTGTTGATTACAAGAAGGATGAAAATGGCAATGTAATAGAGATACATTGTACCTATGACCCTGAGACAAAGAGCGGTTCAGGATTTGAAGGACGTAAGGTTAAAGGAACTATTCACTGGGTTTCAGCAGAAAGCGCTGTTGACGCAGAGGTTAGATTATATGAGAATATTGTAGATGAAGAGAAGGGAAAGCTCAACGAGGATGGTACACTTAATTACAATCCTAATTCTCTTACTGTATTAAAGGATTGTAAGCTTGAAGCTGCATTTGCTGATGCAAAAAAGGGTGATTCCTTCCAGTTCTTAAGACACGGTTACTTCTGTGTGGATGTAAAGGATACAACAGAAGATAGACTTGTTTTTAATAGAATAGTATCACTCAAGAGCTCATACAAACCTAACTAGGAGGTGCTTTTATGGGACTATTTTCCGATATGGAAAAATTTGGTCTGAAAAACTTCAAAGATGCAAAGGTTATTGATAAGGATAAGCCTGTTGATGTTGATATAGCCAAGCTTAAACCTAAGGCACCAGAAAAAAATGAGACTGATGCTCTTTTTACCAAGCATTATACATGTCCAGTTTGTGATTTGAAGTTTGTTACTAGAAGCATAAGAGCTGGCAGAGTAAAATTATTAGAGAAAGATATTGATTTAAGACCAATATATGACATTGCAGATCCCTTGAAATATGATGTAATTACATGTGATAAATGTGGTTATTCTTCCTTGTCAAGATACTTTGGAAAGATTTCAACCAGACAGATGAAAGAATTAAAAGAGTCTGTAGGAAATAATTTTAAAGGTATTGATAATGATAAAGAAGTATACACATATGATGATGCAATAGAAAGACATAAGCTGGCACTTATTTGTTCTATAGTTAAGAATGCTAAAAATGGTGAACGTGCATACACATGCCTTAAGCTGGCTTGGGTTATTAGAGGAAAGAGAAATACTATGGATTCCAAAGACCCAGCTTTTAAAGAACTTTATCTAGAAGAGATGGAGTGTATCAAGAATGCTTATGATGGTTTTATGTTAGCAATATCTAGAGAGCCATTTCCTATTGCCGGAATGGACGAAAATACATTAAAATATATTATGGCTGATATGGCTAGAAAGCTTAAAAGATATGACGAATCAGCTAAGCTTTTAGGAAGTGTTATAACTTCTAAGACTACCAATAATAGACTTAAGGAAGAAGCGTTGAAGCTCAAAGAAATGCTTAAGTCTGAGCTTAAGAACAATGCGGGAAATTAAAATATATTAGGAGTTTGTTGAATGGGTAATAAAAATTCCTCCAACAAAAAGAATATTAAGAAGAACAACAAAAGGAAAAAGCTTGAGAAGAAAAGAAGTGTTTACATACTAATTTCTAAGACCTCTACTTTACCTTCTACAGTGATTAAAATGTGGACAAGAGAACCTTATGCACATACTTCGCTTGCCTTGGATATTGAATTAAATGAGATGTATAGCTTTGCTAGAAAACGTCTCAGAAATCCATTTGATTGCGGATTTATTACAGAGGATATAACAAAAGGTGTTTTTGGTAGAGATGTAAATACAACTTGTAGAGTTGCTAGACTTTGGATAACCGAACACCAGCATAAAAAACTTATGAAAGCACTAGATAAGTTTAAGAAAGACAAAGCTTTTTATAAATATAATTATATTGGTATATTTGGTGTTGTGTTCGGCAAAGCTGTAGAGCGTGAGTATAATTATTTTTGTTCACAGTTCGTATATCATGTCTTAGATAAGGCTGGTATTGATATGTTTGACAAAAAACCAGGATTAGTACGCCCAGAAGATTTTAGAATATGGGAAGAACCAGAGCTTTTATACGAAGGAAAACTCAACCAATATAGAGACTTCTTAGCTAAGCATTATACAAGAGATGAAAAAACAGGCAAATATATCGAAGAACCAGGTGTTGTACATGGTATGAAAGAAGATATAGAAGAGGTAGCAGTAGCAGAAGTATAATATATATATTTACAATTAGTAATTAAAATGCATATAGACCACATATATTAGTAAACCGTTTGCGAATGTCGGTACTTAGCGAGGTACTTTCGAGCTTAGTACCGCTACTTGAGCAACCGAGCGAGAGCGTGTTTACACAATATATGTGGTCTATATGCATTTTGTGTCTACAATTTTACTGTTCTATGATAGTATGATTAGTCTTTATAATACCTCTTGGTAGCGCATCCTTTGAGTTCTTCCAAGGTTCATTCTTAAATCTATAATCGAATTTATCTATGAACCAGCCAATATCCCCATTGACGCGTTCCATATTATCAAAGTAGACTTTGTTTAATATATCTAAGAACTCACTGTGAGCATCTTTGGAAAGCTTGCTTGCTGCATAATCGTAGAGAACACCATAGTGGTATGTACAAAAACCCTTTGAGTTTTTGAATTTGTCAATAAATGATGGCTCTTTTTTCCAAAGGTGGAAAATAGTATCTATGTATCTATTGAAGGTTCCGTTTATTCTATCACATATGAAGCAGCTATCTTCAAGTTGCTTTATGTATTCACCTACAGATGAAGCAGAGGCTTTTTTAAACAATCCACCAGAAGGAAGAGGCTTGTTCTCACTTAGAGTTTTAAGATCCTTTATAGTCTTATCTGTGTGAGTTTTGAGCATAAGCGCTAAACCAAGACGGTTCTTTTCTCCGTATAATATACGAATGTGGTGGCTACAGAAGCCTAATTTGTCTGTCATAGCACGATTGTCATCTTCCATATAGCTAGGTCCCATAGTGTATTCTATTGCATTTTGCTCAAGCTGTTTTGCCATAAAGCATATTGGACATTCACAGTCTGCCTCAAATGCATCATTTACAGGTATAGTATATAATTGTTCTGCCATATAATTCTCCTTAAATTTAATTGTATTTTTGTGGCTTTAATCCTATGTTTAGTATATAATATGTTTTGGCGAATTACAAATTATTATTGAACAAATTCTTTGTTATATTTACAGGGAGTTATGAATATGAATATATACAGTAGCGATAAAAATTTAATATTGGAGAATGTACCTGATTTTGATATAGAGGAAGTACTTGAGTGTGGACAATGTTTCCATTTTACTAAGCTTAATGACAAGGAATATGAGATATTAGCTTTGGGAAAATATTTACATATAAAACAGGAAAATTCACTGCAAGAGGTAGATTTATCAAATCGAATAACCTTATATAATACAAGCATTGATGATTATGAAAGATTATGGAAAGATTACTTTGATATGGAGAGGGATTACCATCATATTAAGAATCATATAGTTTCCATAGATGATAGATTAGCTGATGCTGTTGCTGCAAAAAAAGGCGTGAGAATAATAAAACAGGAGTTTTTTGAAACGCTAATATCATTTATTATTTCACAGAATAAGCAGATTCCTCATATTAAACAGATAGTCCATACTATTTCCGAGAGGTATGGTGATGAAATAGTTTTACCAAACGGTCGAAAGGTATATTCTTTTCCTACAGTGGAAAAGCTATATCAGGTTTCAGAGGAGGAGTTAAGAGAATGTAAGGTGGGATTTCGAGCACCTTATATTAGAAATGCTGTAGAAAAAGTATATGATGGTGAAATAGACGGTTTGATGCTACAGAACTTATCAGTTTCGGAAGCTAGAGAGAGACTTATGACCATAAAAGGCGTGGGTGAAAAGGTTGCAAACTGTGTATTGTTATTTGGTCTCGGTTTTACAGATGTATTTCCTGTTGATGTGTGGATGAAACGTATTATGGAGCATATGTATTTTGGCCAGGATACAAAAAAGGAAATAATCGAAAAATTCGCTATGGATAGATATGGAGAGTACGCTGGATTTGCACAGCAGTATTTGTTTTACTATGGCAGGGAACAAGGATTAGGTAAGTAAATGTTTACTTTGAAAAATACATCTTTTATTTTAGTTGTGTCTATTTTGTTAAATATTAAAATAAGGGTTGATTTTTTCTGGAAAATGATTACAATAGTAAATGTGTTAGCACTCTAACAAAGTGAGTGCTAAAAATAGAATAATGATTAGGAGGAATATAAAATGAAGTTATCACCATTAGGAGAGAGAGTTGTATTAAAGGAAGCAGTTGCAGAAGAGACTACTAAGTCAGGTATCATCTTAG
>JAGAKD010000211.1 GCA_017625815.1 Lachnospiraceae bacterium
AGTTCACATGGGTGGCGGTGTTTCAGTTGGTGCTCATAAGGGCGGTAGAATTATCGATGTATTTAATGCACTTGACGGTGACGGCGCATTCTCACCAGAGAGAGCAGGTGCTGTTCCAGCAGGAGAGCTTGTAAGACTTTGCTACTCAGGCAAGTACACAGAGAAGGAAATGATTAAGCAGTTAGTTGGTAAGGCAGGTTACAATGCATACCTTGGCACTAACGACGCTAGAGATGTAGAAAAGGCAGTTTTAGAAGGTGATGAAAAGGCAACACTTATTTACAATGCATTTGTATATCAGGTAGCAAAGGATATCGGAGCACAGGCTACAGTATTAAATGGTAAGGTAGATCGTATCATCTTTACAGGTGGTATCGCATATCAGAAGAGCCTTATCGAGGATATGGAGAAGAAGGTCGGATTTATCGCTCCATTTACTGTATATCCAGGTGAGGATGAGATGTTAGCTCTTGCACAGGGTGCTCTTAGAGTATTAAATGGTGAGGAAGAGGCTAAGATTTACTAATTAGCATTAGGAGGTTTTGAATTATGGATAATAATTTCAATAATCAGCAGATTCCAGATGCAACACCACAGCCACAGGTTAATGCTGATCCAACTATGAATACAGCATATACAGAACAGCCTCAGATGAATACTCAGTTTGTTCAGCAACCACAGATGAATATGCAGTATAATCAGCAGATGTATGGTCAACAGCAGACAGGATATGGTGCATATCCACAGCAGAATTACGGATATGGTCAGTATGCATACCAGCAGCAACCACAGCCATCAAAGGTAGCTGAGAATGTTAAGCAGGTTAAGGCTGAGTTTCAGGAGAAATTTTCTAAGATGGGGCTTAGTACATTTTGCTTAGTTGGTATTATAGCTGCAATGTTACTTATTGTAGGACCATTTATGAATTTTGCTAGCCTACATTTCAACGATAGATTTGAGTATGAGGATGAGGGCTATTACGGATATTATAGCTTTGACATCGATGTTAAGATTAAGGCGGCTGATGGTCTTAATATGTTTGAGTTATCCAAGTTAAGTAATACATTAGACAGAGCTATTGAAGAGTTTAATGATGAAGATCTTATTTCTATGGATAAGGATGACATTGCGGATGAGATTGATGATTTAGAGGACGATATTATAGACGAAGCAGAAGACGAGACAGATATGGATTTTGAAAACCTTGGAAAAGAGATAGCTGGAACAATGCAGCTTCTTATAAAGGGTCAGCTTCCACTTATGATTGCTCCTTGGGTTATCATTATTTCAGGATTAGGTTTACTGGTATTTACAGTTATTAACAACAAGAAGATGAAGATTGTTTGTTCTGCGTTACCAATAGCTTGTGTTCTTTGGTTAATGATTTGTTCATCTAATTTCTTCTCATATATGGGAATTGGAGCTATAGCAATAATCCTTGGTTCAGTTGCAGGTATTGTAAGTGCATTAAAGGATTAACATAATAAAAATGCTAATATAAGGTAATATGTGTTTTTAAGAAGGAGGTACTTATGGATAATAACTTTAATAATCCGGATATGTCTACTGTCCAGTTAGATATGTCCCAGGGTGGAATGCCACAAGCGCCACAGAGTGGAATGCCACAAGCACCACAGAGTGGAATGCCACAAGCACCACAGATGGGAATGCCACAGGCGCCACAGAGTGGAATGCCACAGGCACCACAGATGGGAATGCCACAGGCGCCACAGATGGGAATGCCACAGGCACCACAGATGGGAATGCCACAGGCACCACAGATGGGAATGCCACAGGCACCACAGATGGAAATGCCACAGCAACCACAGGGTGGAATGCCACAGCCAGGTATGGGGATGGCACCAGGCATGGCTCAGCAGCCATTTGGTCAGCCAGGTATGGGAATGCCACAGCAACCACAGCAGCCGGCTGGCAAAAAGGTTAAAGCACCTAAGGCACCAAAAGCGCCAAAGGTTAAGAAGCCAATGACAGGTGGCAAGATTGCAGCCATTATAGGTGGTTCAGTAGCAGGTGTAGCTGCTATCGTTTGCGGAATTATATTTATTCCAAAGCTTTTCAAACCAGCAAAGGACGTAGTTGTTGAAGCATTCGAGAATACTTTTGTAACAGAAGGTAATGATATGTCAGCAGGTTCTTATTTACAGGAAAAGGCTGATATAGAAGCTATTATGAACGCTTTCTATACAACTGGTGGCGAACACGATATGACCATTACTATAAATGAGGTTTATGGTGAAGGTGGTTTAGAGGATTATAGCTTTTCATTAACAGAAAACTATGACCCAGTTAATTTACTTGCTAATTACAATGTTGGTTTCACTTATCAGGATGAGAGCTTTTTAGCACTCAATATTATTGGTACTGAGGATACAACTTACTTTGAAATTGTAGATGCTATAGAGGCATATTTCTCATTACCAAATGAAAATGTTGTTTCTACATTACAGGATTCACCTTTAGGGGAGTCAATGGATTTATATGGCGTATCAGATTTCTCAATTGATTATTTCTCTATGAGCCAGGCAACAGACATTGATGCTGGTGCAGTTGCAGCAGGTGAGGAGCTTTGGGATTCAGTAGTTGTTGAGAAGGAAGGCTCTGCTAAGATTGATGTAAATGGTGAGACTGTAAAGGCTAAGGAATATAGTGTTACTCTTAAAGAGGACGACATTATTGCAGCTATCGAGAAGTATTTAGATAATCTTGACCCTGCTATGGTAGCTCAGCTTGAAGCAGAGGGTGTGACAGTTGCACAGATGAAGACTATGATTTCATCTATAGTTACAAGTGATTTTGTTGTAAAGGTATACATCAAGGATGATAAGGTAGTAAAGATAACATCAGAAGATGATATTACACTTTTTGGTGTTAAGATGAATTATGAGTTCTTCTTTGACATTGATGATAAGGATATGTCAGGAGAGTTTTCATTCTCAGCTATGGGCGAAGGTGTAACAGTAACATTTGAATGTGCTGATTATGCAACCGCTCCAACAGGAAGTATCATACTTGAAGCTGGCGGTGAAGAAGCTACTATTAGCTTTGAGACAGTTTCAGAGATATCAGATAAGGTTGAAAATATTGATTTCAATATGACTGTTGATTTCGAAGGCGAAGAGATAGGAACAATAGATATTGTTACAAATATTGATAAGTCAGATGATACATTTGAAGGTGAGATTTCATTCTCGGCTGAAGAGTACGGTGACTATTATGTAGAGTATGCAGGTGAATTTACAGAGTTTAATAAGGGCGTGGGATATACTGAGGAGTTTGAGTACATAGATATCTATGTAGAGGATGAAAAGGTTGTATCTATTGGTGCAACATACTCAATTGACACTTCATCAGTTGATGCTGAGGATATTGATCCAAGCTACCCTGTTCACGAGATTGCAACTACAACAAGCGATGATTTGTATGATATTATCTTTGTAGATAATTATGATGCAATGGACGATTGGTTAAATAACTTGCTTTACAACACAGGTGATTTAGGTACAGTAATAGAAACAGCTCTTTGGGAGATTATCTATGGTTCATACGAAGATGATTACTATGAAGATGACTATTATGATGATGATTACTATGATGAGCCAGATTACAATGTAACTTATACAGATGAAGAGTTGACTCTTAAAAGTGGGGACACATACGTACAGATTACTGGTTGTGTTGAAGGATTTGAATTAGATTTTGCAGTTCAAGGGTCTTACGTTGATTATTATACAGATGCATTATCAAGAGTAACATATTACTTAGAAGAGGCTGAATCTGCAGATGCTGTTCTAGATTCATATGCAAGTTATTTCCCAACAGGTGATGATGGTACAATGATTTATCAGTCTCTTATTAGAGGAACTCTTACAATTGCTGATGGTTCAGATGTTGCATCACAGAGTATGCAGTATGATTCATATGGATATAAGGTATCAGCTTATACATTCGTAAAGGAAGTTGCTCCTGGTGTA
>JAGAKD010000212.1 GCA_017625815.1 Lachnospiraceae bacterium
CAATATACGATTATTCTACTGGTACACAGGTTGTAACTGGCTACGAAAACAGAGGCCACTATAACAGTAGTGCTTTCGTTATCAATGGTGAGTTTGCTTACGTTGATATGTCTAATGTTACAAAATTGTATTTAGCAGGTAGAGCATATGTTGAGTTATCAAAGGATGTTACTGCTGCAACAACAGAGCCTGCTGAAGGTAGTGATGAGGATAGCAAGTATACCGAAACTTATACATATGAGCCAACTACTGTAATGGGTAGTGGAAATGATGCTAAGACACAGATTGTAAGAGATTACAAGACAGGTGAAAGTATCTCAATCAAGAGTAATCAGATTATGTATAATATCTCAACTCTTGGCTATCGTACAACTAGAGTTAATCCAAAAGATCCTAATATGGCATACTTCTTGATACATTATGGTAGCGAAAATGTTGAACTTGTCATATTCATGCAGAAGTTCTTCACAAGTGAGGTATTTGGTGATAATAATATCCCATGTGCTACCTACTACATAGATGGAAAGACAATGTATCTTATTGATTTTAATACAGCATATAGAGTTCTTGAGGATTATGACTTAGTTAATAAGACAAATCCTACATCTACAGATATCTTAGGAGCATGTAAGTCAGCAGATGATTTATCAGCTGCATTTGCTGTGGCTTATGTAGAGGATGTTAAGAATAATCCAAATTCAGGACTTAAGGAAGTTGTTGAGTATGAGGATTTTGACCAGGGTTACTTAGAGATAAACGAGGATGCAGAGGTTTATTCAAGTGGTGCTATCTCAACTAGAGAGGGTACAACATTTACTATGGTTACCGCTAATGGTTCAGGAGATGTATCTGAATTATTAGATGATGAATCATATACAAGACCATTCTATGGTGAGGAAGCTACAGATGTTTTAGCATTCTCTGAGGAGCTTGAAACAAAATACAACTATCTTAAGTGGAACCTCGAGCATTACGAGGATGCTAACAATGAAAAGGCATTTGTAAATGATCTTATCACCCAAAAGGGTGAGGATTATCTTACTCCTATCAATAAGTATTTGGTAATGCCTAACCTTACATCTACAATTAATGTTAAGACAGTATCAGGATACAGAGTGGTAATGAGTCCGAATGATATCGTTATATCAGATACCAATGCTTTAGGTGCAAAAGAATCTGATGTAAAGGGTATATTTATAACTAAGGGCGATGTTAACTTCGATCCAAGTGTTACTTCATTCGAAGGTATTATCGTAGCAGGTGGTAAGGTATACGTTGGTAGCGGTGTTGATGATATCACAGCAAGCCCTAATGTATGTAGAGGTGTAATCAGAGATTGTCTTATGTCAATGGATGCAGATGCAATTGCCATACTTTCAGTATTCAAGGAATATGAGAGCTATAAGTCAACTGAACCAACTCAGCCAGAAGAGGGTGGTACTACTGAGGAAGGTGGTACTACAGAAGAGGGTGGCACTACTGAGACACCAGCTACACCAGAAGAGCCAGAAACACCAGAGCTTATTTCTATAGACGCTATTGACTACTCACAGGTAGTTAGTATAACCAACTGGATGAAGAATGTAGGAGGTGACTATGATGGAACAAAGACACCTTAAGCATAACAACAAAGGTTATACACTTGTTGAGATGATTATAACAATGGCCATCATAGTTGTATTGTCAGGTTTGGCATTAGTTACCATATCTATGATCAATTCAGCTAAGGCAAGAGAAGCGTCAGTTAAGTTAACTTCTGAATTATCCGATATGTACACTAAGTCTAAGAATCAGATGGTTGTTATAAAGGATAATGCAACAGGTGACAATGTAAAATATCCTAAATATAGCTATTGTATGATGCTATATTATTCAGGTAATAATTGCTACATCAAAAAGGGATATTACAATCCGGAAGGAACTGATGAAGCAACAAAATATATTTTTGTAGATTCAGAGAACGTTAACGATGGAAAGGGAACTAGTCTTTCCTCTAGAGTAACTATCAAATACACTGACAAGACTGGTAGTACATTTACTATAGAAGACGATGAAAAAGTTTATATATTGTTTGACCGTACTGGTAGATGTATAGAAGGTGTTGGAGAGTATAGTTTCTACAAGAAGAATGGAAATGTAATTGCCAATGTTCAATTAAAAACTAATGGTAGTTATCAGACAGATTAAAGTAAGGAGTGATGAACTGTGAAAAAACAATTAAAAAGTAATAGTGGCTTCACTCTTATAGAGCTGATAATTGCCATTGCAATCCTTGCATTTTTGATGACAGCTGTTAGTTCTTTTATGGCATCGGGAGTTTTGAGCTTTAAGAAGGCTAAGGCCGACATAACAGTACATAACTCAGCTCAAGAGACATACAACCAGCTTATGGACTCAATAATGCAGGCAAATGATATTGTTATATATGGATACACTGTAGATACTACACCGCCAGAGGATGGCTCGGCGGTGGTATCTGCAATAGATTTCTCTACTAGTGGAGCAGATATTACTGCAAACCTTAACGAAGGTCCAGTCTACTATGTAAGAGATGATAAGCAGTGGAATGAGTTTAAGAACACTTCAGAGTGTCATGATTCTTCTGCAACACCTGTGTATTTTGAAGACATACCGGATGGAACAGTTTTATATATTAAGGAAATGATTATTGACACAGCTGTTCCTATAGATATGACATATATTACACCTAGCTCAGATGATAAGTATGATGATGCTATCAATGGTGGTGGTAAAGTACTTATTGTACAGGAAATGAAAGCTGATGGTAATCCAGTATTATCAGCAACAGGTGAGAATGTATACAATGTAAATGATACACAGAGAAACATTTTCACATTTGATGAAGAGAATATGTACTTCGAGAGAAGATATTCATTTATGACAGCATTAGATGACTATGACGGAGAGATGAATGATTACTTATATTCAGAGTCATTCGCTTATGTAAATGTTCCAGCAGAAGGTACTTCACCAGCTGGTTCAGTTACAGGCTGTGTAGCCACTGTAGATGCTGAGAATAGTTCAGTAGGTATTGACTTGTATTTTTCAGATAAGAATATGACATACACTACACAGGGTATGATTAAGATTAGAAATTCTTATGTGTTAAGACCAAAGAGATAGAAAGGGAGGTAGAGAATTTATGAAAAGAAACAAGAAGCTAACTATATTAGCTTTATCGGTAATGCTTGTTATGACTCTCGCCGCTACAGTTATATCTTTCTCATTGGCTAACTTAAACAACAATAAGTCAAATGGTATTGATGATACACCTGTAACTTTGGCAGAGGGTGATGATGGGGTACTTACTAATATTGATTATATTATTAAGGGTACAGCATCAGCC
>JAGAKD010000213.1 GCA_017625815.1 Lachnospiraceae bacterium
GAGGGTGTTACTGCATCTGTAACAGAGGCTGCTGAGACTCTTGTTCTCACTACTGCTTCTACTTCTAACGCTGTAACTGCTCAGGGTGCTTTCACTCCTGCTGTATACGGTACAGATACATTCAATGGCGGTACTCCTACTGCTATCGATCTGAGTAAGTTTGACGGTGGTTCTAAGGCTGCTGACAGCTTTAGCGCTGGTACGCTGCCTTCTAAGGCTGCTGATACGTTCAACGCTGGTAGCGCTGCTACGTTCACAACTCAGGCCGTTATTACAGATCTTGGTACCGCTACCGCTGCTGCTCAGGTATTCAGTGGTGATACTGTTTCTGTAACAGTTGCTTGATAACATTTAAGGTCTGGTGGGTCATAAGGGCCCACCTTCCCTTAAATTTTTAATAATGTCCCTACGAGATCAAATGTACTCGGAGGTAATAATTTATGGACATGTATAAATCATACATAAAAGATAAACATTCCCTTGTAGACCTTGCAAGATATGGGTCGAAGTCTAGAAGAAGCGTACACTCCGACGTATTAATCGGCGAGCATCCCCCTTTTCCCATATTTAAAGAGGGTGACATACTTGATGCTAATGCTACATATAATTTAGTACAATGTACATACGATCAAGGGAAAGTATACAAAGCGTTATCCGCAAAAATAGATTCTGTAGAAAGCGAGATGACGGAAGGTATAAATCAATGTTCTTCTGAAATACAACAAGTTGCCGAAAAACACGACCAAGACGTATAGGAGTTGAAAGAGTATATTGATACAGAAATAGAAAAAACTACTATTAGACTTGTATATGATGACTTAGAAGAAAACTTAATTATTATTAAATAATGGCAAAATATATATCAAAACTCATCAATGGCGAGGATCTATATTATTTAAAAGACACAGAGGCTCGTGCTAATCTTATAGATAAGACCGAGAAAGGGGCTGCAAGTGGCGTGGCTACACTTGACCAAAACGGGAAAATTCCAGATTCGCAACTTCCTGACGGAATTGGAGGACAAGTATAGGCAGATTGGGATTAGTCTGATTCTACTGCTGTAGATTATATAAAAAACAAACCAGTATCTATGCCGGCTAGCGACGTAAGTGCGTGGGCAAAAGAGTCAACAAAGCCATCATATACAAAAAGTGAAGTTGGTCTTAGTAACGTTACAAACGATGCCTAGGTTAAACGCTCTGAGATGGGGACAGCTTCTGGTGTAGCTACACTTGATTCCGCAGGTAAAATTCCTTCATCACAGCTACCGTCTTATGTCGACGATGTACTTGAATACGATAATAAATCTTTATTCCCAGCAGAAGGTGAAACTGGAAAGATATATGTAGATAAAGATACCAATTTATCATGGAGATGGGGCGGAACTGATTATGTTCAGATAAGCCCATCTTTGGCGCTTGGAGAGACTTCATCTACAGCTTATGCTGGCGACAAAGGTAAGGCTCTCGCTGATAAACTTGCTACTATTGCTAGTGGTGCAGAAGTTAATGTGCAGTCAGACTGGAATGCAACAAGTGGAGACGCAATGATTCTCAACAAACCTACGATTCCTTCTGAAGTAACAGAGACTACTGTCAGTGGATGGGGATTCACTAAAAATACAGGCACTATTACCGGTATTACAATGAACGGATCCTCTAAAGGTACAAGCGGTGTTGTTAACCTCGGCACTGTTATTACTGCACATCAAGACATTTCTGGAAAAGCAGATAAGGCTACCACTTTAAGTGGGTATGGTATTACAGATGCTTATACTAAGACGGAAATAGATACGTTAACTCGTCATACAAGGAAGACAGACTTTGATCTATCTGTTTTGAAACAAGCCGTAGCAGATCAAAATCTTGAAAAATATGGATTAAAAGTAGGAGATCAAAAAACAATAAACGGTCATACGTATGTGATTGCAGGATTAAATTGTATGAAAGGTTCTCGCTCATATACGGCAACTGCTAATCACGTCGGTCTTATTGTAATACCTCATACAACACACGCTTGGAACGCAAGCGGAAACACTTATACCGGAGCCGATGAACGTGGTGCTGGATATTTAAACAGTGATCTTCATTATTATTTGAAAAACACGGTATTACCATTAGCACAAACAGATTTAGGTGCATCCAATTTGATAACTCATAATAAACTGTTGACCAATGCTGTAAATACTACAGGATATAATAGATATGGTTCTGCTACAGGATGTTCATCTAGCTGGACTTGGTCCAACGAGTATATAAGTGCTCTTTCAGAAATGCAAGTTTACGGAGGTACAGTTTGGAGTTCTTCAGGTTACGATACAGGCGAAGCTGACCAACAATTAGAAGTGTTTAAGCACTATAAACATACAGATATATTTGGAAACGAGTATCCATGGCTGCGTGATGTGGCTTCTGCGCCTGATGCCGCTCTTGCGAGCAACGACGGCAATGCGCACTATAACCCTGCATCGCTTGCTCTTTTTGTCGCTGGTCTTATTCTTTTTCACTAATAATTACATCCCCCTTGTGGGGATGTCTAAGTATTAAAATATATGAGTGTGGTAAAAAGTAAACGTAATCAAAGTAGCGTTGAATTTGAAGCTTTATATTTTAAAGTTGCAGATGGCGTAGATAATCTCGTAGAACATAGTTTTTACGCGAGCCATGAATTATTAGAAAGAAATAAAACGTTTCTTGATGTACGTTGTACAACACTTGAAAAATTAACAGACGATTTATTATATAACATCAAGATTGCAAACTCAATCTATCCTACATGTATGGCAGAATGGGAAGAACGTAGATTATCGATGGGAAAAGCTATTGGTATATGCTATGCGATTCTTACAAACTACTAGAGGATAATGATGCGTTTAAGAATATCGGACAATAAATACACAGAAGATATATAGAACGTAGTTAGAATGATACACAGTCTAAAGGCGTGGAGAAAAAGCGACAATAGACTGAGAATAAATCTTGAAAACAATATTTAATTTTGCAGGTTTGACCCTATTGGGTGGCTTCTGCAACTAATGCCGCTAATGCGAACAACAACGGCAATGCGAACAATAACACTGCATCGAATGCTAATTATGTCGCTGGGATTAACCTCAACGTACCAACACACAAGAGTTGGGTTAGTTAGAGGATAAGGAGGGTTAGACCTTCCACAATAATGTGGTAAATATATGGGGAGACGCACCCTGATACGTCAGCTGGTGCTATCCGCTCCCTATTTTCATTAATTTTATATATGACAACACTAAACGATTTAATGGAGCTTAATGTACTCAATGAATGCACTTATGAAGCTACTAGATAGAGTAGGTGGAAAGGTGTTACTTAGAGGTATATTAGTAATATGCTAGTTAGAAATTTAGATTTACAAGAAGAAGTATTAAGTCATAGATATAAAGTAAGTCCCACTACTAATTTTAAAATTAATGAAAGAGGCCACATTAGAAAAATCGAAGCTCCTGCGATAAGAGATAGAATAGTTTAGAAATCTTTAGTTAAACATATATTAATGCCTTCTTTAGTGCATTATGTGATATATGATAATTATGCATCTCTAAAACATAGAGGTACATAGTTTGCTAGAAAGCGATTAGAAAGAATGCTTAGAAGTTATATATTTCATAATGGAACAGAAGGTTATATTCTTCTTATCGACATAAAAAGATATTTTGAAAGTATTGATCATGAAATCTTAAAACAATTAATAGCTCCCAAATTATCAAACGAAACCAAGGAAGTTATAGATCTTATCCATTATATAATAGACACAAGTTCTAAGACTAATAAAGGATTGAATCTTGGAAGCGAAGCACCGCAAATTCTTGCTATTTACTATCTTCATCGACTTGATTAGTTTATGAAGGTTGTTAAAAAAGTTAAGTATTATGGTAGATACATGGATGATATATTCGTTATAAGCAGTTCGAAAGACGAACTAAATATGCTATTAAATGATATCGAA
>JAGAKD010000214.1 GCA_017625815.1 Lachnospiraceae bacterium
CAAAGGTGGTTATATACTGGTATCTTTCATGGATAATACCATAATACGTCAAAGCACAAACACCTTATTCCGATACACTCTCATATTCGGCGGAGTAGCTATTGTTGCCTTGTATTTTCTGGCTGTATTCTTAGCAAAAAAAATTGTTGACCCACTGGAGAAAAATTATCACAAGCAAAGACAATTTATATCCGATGCAGGCCACGAACTAAAAACTCCTGTATCAATAGTCAATGCCAATGCAGATTTATTATCTAGAGAAATCGGCGACAATCAATGGCTTGCCAACATCCAATACGAAAATGAAAGAATGGGTAATTTAGTTGAACAACTGCTAGAGCTAGCACGAACAGAAAATATTACTCCACAGATGGACATTTTAAATCTAAGTAACTTAGTTACAGGCGATACACTACCTTTTGAAAGTGTTGCCTTTGAAAATGGTCTAGTACTTAAATCACAAATCAAGAATGATATCTTGATTCAAGGCAACAAATCACAGCTTAGCCAGCTAGTGTCAATTCTTGTGGATAATGCTATACGCCACAGCAAAAACGGAAAAGAAATATCCATCAAGCTCGAAAGCTCAAAAAATCACGCAATTCTATCGGTTATTAATTGCGCCAATGCTATCCCTCAAGAACAGGCTACAAAACTTTTTGACAGATTTTATCGTGCTGATACTGTTCGTAATAGTGAGAGCAAACATTATGGTCTTGGTCTTTCCATTGCAAAAGCAATAGTGGAAGCTCATCATGGAACAATAGATGTTCAATGTTTTGACGGACTAGTCGAGTTTCGTGTAAGTCTTCCAAAAAAACAACGCTAACTTTATTTGTGAGCAAAATATACTTTTTCTTATACTTCAATAATACTTCAATCTTCCTTCTGTACAATGACACTACCAAAGTACAGGAGGATTTTTTATGTCTTTTCAAACGGTATTCAAACGGTATGAAATTAAATACCTTATAACGACTGAACAACGGCAAAAATTAGTAAATGAAATGTCACCATATATGCAATTAGATAAATATGGTCATTCAACCATTAGCAATATCTATTACGATACTGATACATATCTTCTTATTCGCAGATCAATAGAAAAACCTGTATATAAGGAAAAATTGCGTATTCGAAGCTATGGTCTAGATAATCCTAGCAACATGGTTTTTGTGGAATTGAAGAAAAAATACAATCACACCGTATACAAACGTAGAATTATGCTAAGAAAAAACGAAGCAACAGCTTGGCTCAACGATAAGGTATACAACCTTGATAACACACAGATTTCACAAGAAATAAATTATTTTATTGATTACTATAAAACCTTACACCCTACCGTTTTCCTTTCTTATGAACGAGAAGCTTTTTTTTCAAAAAACGGTTCAGATTTTCGCATTACTTTTGACGAAAATATTCTCTGTCGTGAAAACAACCTATCTTTTGAAGAAAAAGCATCTGGGATACCTATACTACCTAACAATATGATTCTAATGGAAATAAAATGTTCTGGTGGTATCCCCTTATGGATGACTAATCTCCTTTCCAAAGAAAAAATTTACAAAACATCTTTTTCAAAATACGGAGAAGCATATCGTACCATAATTTTTCCAAGATTACACAAAAATAATAACACTACATTTAAGGAGGCCCCATACAATGTTTAAAAATTTATTTAATGGATTATATGATTCAAACCTTACCACAAGCATCAGTATAACTAATTTCCTACTCTGTATCTGTTTTTCTCTTATATTGGGATTTGTAACAGCTTTGGTATATATGTACCGCACTCATTATACTAAAAGCTTTGTTGTAACTCTTGCACTACTCCCCGCAGTAGTATGCATAGTCATCATGATGGTTAATGGCAATATCGGTGCTGGTGTTGCGGTAGCTGGTGCATTTAGCCTTGTTAGATTCCGTTCTGTTCCAGGTACAGCAAAAGAAATATGTGCACTTTTTCTTGCTATGAGCACAGGACTTATACTAGGCATGGGGTATCTAGGTTACGCGTCACTATTTACTCTCATTATGTGTATAACCCTTTTGCTTTATAACCATTTTAACTTTGGATTTCCAAAAAATCTTGCAGTCAACAAAACAATTACTATTGTTATACCGGAGGATTTAGATTATACAGATATATTCGACGATATTTTTCAGGCATACACTAGCTCAGTGGAACTAATTCGTGTCAAGACAACTAACATGGGAAGCTTATTTAAACTCACATACAACATAACACTTAAAGATATACATCACGAAAAAGAAATGATAGATAAACTACGTTGTCGTAATGGCAATCTGGAAATAACTATATCAAGACAAGAAACAACTATAGTTGAGTTATAATCAAGGAGGATAATAGTATGAAAAAAGTTTTATTGGTATTATATATTACTTCTCTAGTGTGTTGTTTTCTAACAGGTTGTAATAAAACAAATAATAGTGAAACCACCACTAAGGAAACCGCCTCTGAAGAATCCTCAACAGCTAATTCAAACATCAGTCAAAACACTGATGACACTGACACAGCAAACATATCATACACCGATGACGACATGTTTACTGAACGTGATAGAAGAACTGATTATTCAGAAAAGGATAGTATCCTTATTGAGCTAAATGGCAATACTGCCACTTCTACATCTAATAGTGTTTTGATTTCTGATAGTACAATTACAATAACTGAAGAAGCAACATATATTATCACTGGAACACTTGATAATGGTATGATTATTATAGATGCTGAGGATACTGCAAAGCTCCAGCTAGTGTTTGATAATGTAAGTATCACAAACCATACTTGTGCCCCATTATATATTCTTGAAGCAGATAAAGTCTTTATAACACTTGCCAAAGATACAACTAATTCACTTACAAATGGGGGCACATTTACATCATTAGATGAAAATAATATTGATGGTGTCATATTTTCAAAACAGGATTTAACCTTTAACGGCTCAGGTAATTTAACCATCAATTCTCCCGCTGGCCATGGTATTGTCTGCAAAGATGACCTAGTTTTCACCGGTGGCACATATATAATAAACTCCGCATCACATGGTTTAGATGCCAATGACAGTGTTAGAATAACAGACGAAACAAGTCTTACTATCACTGCCGGAAAAGCAGGTATACATTGTGAAAATGCTGATGACACTTCTCTTGGCTTCATCTATATTTCAAATGGCATATTTACAATCGATTCTGATGCGGATTCTATACATTCAGATGCATCAATAACAGTAAATGGCGGAGATTTTGAGATTACCTCTGGTGACGATGGTTTTCATGCAGACGATGCTCTAACCATCACAAATGGTAATATCAATATCACTGAGGCATACGAAGGCTTAGAAGCTCTTAATATTGATATTTCAGGTGGTAACATCAATATACATTCTTCAGACGATGGTCTAAATGCCGCCGGTGGTGTAGATGCCAGCGGAACTAACACTTCTGGCGATAATGATTTTGTTACCAACCCCGAAATAAACGGAGGCCCCCACGGCGGTATGGGAGGTCCCCACGGTGGTATGAATACCCCTCCTGGTGAGATGGGTGGAATGTCATCTAATTCTAATGGCAGTATTAAAATTTCTGGTGGAACACTATATATCAATGCATCAGGTGATGGAATAGACGCAAATGGAACTCTCGAAATTACCGGGGGTACTACAACCATTACAGGGCCTACTCATGGCGACACAGCCACTCTTGACTATGACGTCAGCGGAACTATTACTGGGGGTACATTTATTGGCACTGGTGCTTCCAACATGGCTCAAACTTTTAGCGAATCTGCCCAAGGTGTAATAGCGGTAGATTTTGGAAATCAAAGTGCCGGTACCACCATCACTTTAAATGATAAAAACGGAAATACCATAATTTCATATACACCTGTTTTAGATTACTCTGTTGTTATTCTTAGTAGTCCTGACATTGTATCAGGGGAACCTTATACAATAATTGTAGGTAATAATTCTTGGGACTTTGAAGCCTACTAATAAATCAAAAATCCCAGATAACAAATGCGTAATCACACACATTTACTATCTGGGATTAATTTGTAATACTATAATATTATTTTTTGTATTTTCCAATCAGAACATCTGCTATAGAGACCATCTTATCTCTTAGCTCCGTAGGTGATATTATCTCTACGCCGTCTCCTAAACCAATTATCCAGCCCAAGAATTGATTGCTTGAGGCAACCTCTACATTTACAGTGAAATGTTCTTTGTCCTTGTCTGGTATGATATTAATATCTGTACCGAAACGGTCTATGATTACTCCTACTAAATTATTGTGAACTCTAAGCTTTACAGTTTGTTCTTCGCCAACGTACATACCAAATACTTTTTTGGAATAGGTTGCCAAATCAAAGCCATAAAACTCATCTTTCCCTAGTCTACCCTCTGTTAATTCTTCAAGACTCAGCATCTTATCTACTCTAAAATGCTTTATCTTGTTTTCTTCCTCATCAAAGCCTATAAGATAGTAATTTTCATCATCCCAGGTAAGTGCCCAAGGGCTAATTCGATACACCTTGCCATCGTGCTTTGGTACTAGCTGTTTTTTAAGATTCCAGGAGGTATATTTAAAAGCCACCTTATGATCATTATGTATAGCGTGATGAAGCATATCTACGTATAGGTATATCTTCTCATTTGGATTCTTAACACGATTCAATACATAGACTTGTCTTTGTAATTCAACAGCTTGATGCTTGCTAGAAAGGCTCTCCAGCTTCTTGATAAGTTCCTCTGTTTTCTTTGATGTAATAAACTTTGCTGATTGAACAGAATCTACTAGAAGTTTAAGCTCTGCCAACTCAAAGTTCCTTGAGACAAGCTTGTAATATGCCTTCTTGTCCTTTTTTTCCATAACAATATCCATACCATAACTTCTCAAGGTCTCCACATCATCATATAAAGACTTCCTCTCAGCTCTGATATCATTTGCCTCTAAATATGCAATCATATCAGCAATAGTTATGCCATGTTCATCATCTGTATCCTTCATAAACTTGTCCATGAGATACATAAGTTTAAGTTTTTGGTTAAAAGACTTTGCCATATTACCTCAAATGTAAATTATAATAATTTACCAAACTCTAATACTTTTTCAATGCTTCCATCAATTTTAAGCTTACCAAGTGTAAACGCAGCTACTGGGTCAAGTTTGCCTTCCATAAGCTTAATAAAATTCTTAGACTTCATAGTGATAAGTGCCTGTCTGTCATGATACTCATAAGGCTCTACTGAAAGCTTTCCATCCTTAACTTCAACATAGAATGCACCAGCACCCTCTTCTGTAATATTAACCTGAATAGCAAGGAAACCATCCACCTTACTTGTATCTGCATCCTTTAATCTCTCTCTAACCTTTTCTACAATCTCTTCGTATGTCATAACGAATACTCCTTTCGAATAAATACTACAAAATAGTTTTATATAATTATATACAATTTAGCATCTAATCGTCAATGATATATTTGTTCACATTAACAATATATTAGTCTATTTTTGTCATTTTCCCTCTTCTATCACTTCATCATCCCTAGATAGTTTTTTCTGTATCTTTTTTGCAATACATACGCTTAAAATAGCAAGAACTGCTCCGATTAAAACTCCTGCAATTACATCTGTAGGATAATGAACTCCAACATATAATCTTGAAAATGCCATAAGAAATGCTAAAACAAGGGCTGGTATACCAAACTTCTTCGGCAACATAATAAATACAACTACTGCAACTGCAAAGGCGTGAGCTGAATGACCTGAAGGAAAGGAAAAATCGCTTTGCTTTTCAATAATCCTATTCAACCCCTCTACCACTTCATAGGGTCTTACTCTGGCAACAAGATTCTTAATTAAAACATTAACTGTGAGCAATGTTAAAATCATAGAAATTGCAGAGGCGACTCCTGCATACCTATACTTAGGAAACATAAGTAATAAAATAGCTAGCACAATCCATATTAATCCGCCGTTACCAAGTCTTGTAATAGCCTTCATAATCACATCAAGAAAATCATTTCGCATATTGTCTTGAATCCACAGTAAAATATCTCCTTCCATAAGCACCTCCATCGTATGATTTACATTTCAATTTTATAATATATTCTATCCATGTCAACGAAAAAAATGGACAACACCCCCAAAAATTATTGTTGACATTTAATTCCAATTGGTTTATCCTAACAGCAACAAAATATTCCAATGAGGGAGTAGAGGCACATAAGTGTGGCAAGTCAACATACTGGTTTTTAACCTGGCTTGTCTTAAATATCGAGACTCATGTATCGCATTATTGCTATACGTGTAGTCTATTTTTTTATCCGAGTGTAGCAATAAGCATACTCGGTTTTTTTGTTCTAAAAATTCATTAGGAGGAACAAATATGTTTTTACAAATCAACGGAATCAAAAAACACTTTGGTGAAGGGGAAAGCAGAGTCGATGTTTTAAAGGGAATCGACCTAGAATTAGAGAAAGGGGAAATATGTGTATTACTTGGGCCATCAGGCTCAGGAAAATCCACACTTCTTAACATTATAGGTGGTATAGATGACGCAGATAGCGGTTACATCTCTATCAATGGCGAAAAGACTGTTGATATGAATGAAAAAGCTCTCACAAAATATAGAAGGAAGCATTTAGGATACATATTCCAGATGTATAATCTTATACCAAACCTTAATATTAAAGAAAATATCGAAGTAGGTGCTTATCTTAGCGATAACCCACTTGATGTAGATGATATTCTAAAAACTCTTGGATTATACGAGCATCGTCACAAATTACCAAATCAGCTTTCAGGCGGTCAGCAACAACGTACTGCTATTGGACGTGCAATCGTTAAAAATCCAGATATTCTTTTATGCGACGAACCAACTGGTGCTCTGGATTTCAACACATCTAAAGATATCTTAAAGCTAATTGAAGATGTAAATAAAAAATACGGCAACACCGTTATCATGGTAACTCATAACGATGCCATCAAAAACATGGCAGACCGAGTGATAAAGCTTAGAGATGGTGTTATTCGAAAGAATTATCTCAACGAAGAAAAGATTTCCGCAGTAGATCTTGATTGGTAGGAGGTAATTACTATGAAGAACCCACTTAACAAACGATTTATCAGAGAATTAAAAAGCGACTTAGGAAAATATGTGGTATTATCCATATTTATAATTGCTATGATCGCCATAGTATCCGGCTTTCAGGTTGCAGGCAATAGTATGATTGTGGCATATGATGAAAGTTTTGAGAAATACAACATAGAACATGGTAACTTTGAGCTTCTCGCAAATGCAGACGAAGCATTAATCGAAGATATTGAAAAAGAAGGTGTCACCCTTTACGAGAACTTCTATCTCGAAGAAGAAACCACTATAGACACAACCCTAAGAATATTTATCAATCGAGAAGAGGTAAATAAAGTCTGTCTTATGTCAGGGGAATTCCCTTCAGAAGCTGATGAAATTGCCATAGATAGAATACACGCGACAAAAAACAACCTAGACATTGGAGATACCATTACTATTGATAATAAAGAACTTACAATCTCTGGCTTAGTTGCCCTAACAGACTACAGTGCCTTATACCAGAATCCTACAGACACTATGTTTGACACTATAAAATTCGGTGTAGCTGTTATGACTGAAGAAGGATACAACACCCTAGACCATAGTCATATTCACTATAGCTACTCTTGGAAATATGACACAGAACCAGCCGATGATATTGAAGCGAAGGAAATGTCAGATGAATTCTTAGAGTCACTTTTACAAAAAACTATGCTTGAAAATTATATACCAGCTTACAACAATCAGGCCATTCAGTTCACAGGCAACGATATGGGTAGAGATAAGCTTATATTTGGAATGTTTTTATATATTGTTGTGGCAATTATAGCATTTATCTTTGCCATTACAACAAGCAACACTATCGCAAAGGAAGCTACAGTAATCGGAACCTTAAGAGCATCTGGATACTCAAAGGGAGAGCTTATAAGACACTATCTCGCCATGCCTATGTTAGTAACATTACTCTCCGCAATAATAGGTAACATACTTGGATATACCCTTATGGAGGATTTTGCTGCGGATATGTATTACAACAGCTACAGTCTTACAACCTATGAAATACTTTGGAACGCTAAAGCATTTGTAAATACAACTGTGATACCGCTAATTATAATGTTCCTTATTAATTTCTTTATTTTACTAAGTAAGTTTAAGCTGTCGCCTCTTAGATTTATACGTCGTGACCTTAGTAAGAAAAAGAAAAAGAAAGCATTTAAGCTTAATACCAAGATTGGCATTATGAAACGCTTTAGACTTAGAGTTATCTTCCAGAATATGCCTAATTATATAACTATAATTATAGGTGTTATTTTAGCTAATGTAATTATGATATTTGGTATTGCATTTCCAGCAATCTTAGACAACCATAGCGAAAATCTTCCTAAAAATATGTTATGCGAATATCAGTATATATTAAAAATGCCTATGCCAACTGAAAACGAAAGTGCAGAAGCATTCACAGCCTATTCTCTTAAAACATTAGAGACCAAAGGGTTCACAGAAGATGTCAGCTTGTTCGGTGTTTCACCTGATAGCCAATATATTGATGTAAATTTTGATGATGATACAGTTTACATTTCCAGTGCCTACGCTGAAAAATATGATGTAGCAGCTGGTGATACAATCACCTTAAGAGAAGAATTTGAAGACAAGGAATATGAATTCGAAGTTACGGGAATATATGATTACTCTATCGGAATAGCTGTATTTATGGACCGAGATGTATTAAACCAAGCATTTGAATTCGACCAGGATTATTATAATGGGTATTTCTCTAACGAAGAGATATCTGATATTGATAATGAATTTATCGCTACTGTAATCACAAAGGATGATATGGATAAGGTTTCTAGACAGCTTATGGACTCCATGGGTAGTATGATGTCTGTATTCTTCGCTATAGGTATAGTTATGTTTATGCTTATTATATTCCTTTTATCAAAGATTGTTGTAGAAAAGAATTCACAGAGTATATCTATGATTAAGATACTTGGATATGACAACAAGGAGATAAATGGATTATATGTGGCAACAACCGCTATAGTAGTTATTGCATCTCTCATACTTACAATGCCATTGGTGGACCGTATAATGGCTGTATTGCTTGAATTTATGTTCTTTATGTATTCAGGCTGGATGGAATACTATGTTCCATTTGAAAACTATGCTCTTATTGCAATTACTGGTATATTAGCCTACGGCATTATCGCCTTCTTCCAAATGAAAAAGGTTAAACAAATTCCTATGGAAGATGCATTAAAGAATGTAGAATAAATTTTCGTCCCATCACAGACTATCACAAAAAATGCACAAAAAAGTGTAAAATTTTTGTGATAGTCTTTTTTATATGCAAGTTGCAATATGTCAGCTTCAATGCTAGTATTGATTTTAAGAAAAACGAACGGAGTATTTTTATGGCAGATGGCAAATTCACAAAGGATTTAACAACTGGTAGTGTGTGGAGAGGTCTTATTCTCTTTGCTATACCATTATTTATCAGTAATTTAATACAGTCTGTATACAGTGTGGCAGATATGATGATTCTAGGACATTTCTGCGGAACAGAAGGCATTTCCGCTGTAAATACCAGTAGTCAGGTTATTGTTATCATCACTAATCTTGCCATGGGTATCGCTACAGGTGGCACAGTTATGATTGGGCAATTTCTAGGTGCTGGGCAAATGGAAAAAATAAAAAAATCCATAAGCACTCTTTTGATTTCACTTTTAGTGCTTGCAATAGTTATTACCACTATCCTGCTTATACTTACAAAGCCTATGTTGGATTTACTTAACACACCTTCCGATTCCTATGAAGGAGCAAATGATTATCTTGTCATAAATCTTGTAGGCCTTATATTTGTATTTGGATACAACGCACTTAGTGCCATTATGCGTGGTTTAGGTGACAGCAAGACACCTCTTTTGTTTGTTATTATTGCTTCAATAACTAATATTGTATTAGACTTCATATTGATTGGTGTCTACGAAAAGGGCGCTGCTGGTGCAGCCTATGCCACCATCTTTTCTCAGGCACTATCTATGCTACTTTGTATAATATACCTAAAAAGTCACAACTTTATGTTTGACTTCAAGCTCAAGTCCTTCATATTCGATAGCAAATGCTTCAAAAACCTTATGGAAATTGGCTTACCAAACGGAATTCAAATGGTTGCTACCAATTTTTCATTCCTGATTTTAACAGGCATAATAAACGACATTGGCGGAGATGCAGCAAATGCTGCCTCTGGTATAGTTAACAAGTTCAACGGCTTTGCTATCCTACCTTGCGTTGCTGTTATGTCATCAATATCAGCCATGATATCACAAAACATGGGGGCCAGAAAAGAACATCGAACCAAACAGGCAACCAATTGTGGTTTGCTACTTATATGTATAATCTGTGCTGTCATATACACTATTGCAAATATTTTCCCTGAGGAAATATTTCATATTTTTGATGCTGAGCCAGACGTTATAACGGTAGGTATAATCTATATACATGCCTTTGCCTTTGAGTATGTGTTCTTACCACTGAACTGTGCGTACAACGCTGTATTCACCGGTACAGGAAATGGCTGGATAACTCTTGTTATCAACATTGTAGCTTCCTTTATTGTCCGTATACCACTAGCATATCTTCTTACTTTCGGCTTTGATTTAGGCATTAAGGGAATTGGATATTCCATCCCAGCTGCAACTTGTGTAGGTTCTGTTATGGCACTTATCTTCTATCTAAGTGGAGTATGGAAGAAAAATAAAGTTGAATTAAACGCCTAACAAAAAAGACATTTACTATGTAGATATAAGCCTACACAGTAAATGTCTTTTTTATTGTTATAAGTAAATATTGTTCTTATATTGCCTTAAGTAAATTATACGCTGAAAATATTGGATGAGCTACAAGCAATCCTTCTAGAGACATCAGATTGTCGTCTGAATGTTCTAGCTGTCTAGAATAAAGATAAGACATTCTTATATTATCCTCAACACAAAATTCCTTGTTATTCTTAATCCAGTGAGCCAATCCCATCTCACGAATTATCAGTGTGCTAAGAAGAGACATTTTAACCATAGCTTGTACATTATAATCATATACGCCACCAAGAAAATAGGTATATAAAAAGTAATTCATAATATGCTCGTACTCGTATTCTCTATCCTTCATATAAGCTTCAAATTCCATACTTAAACGATTATACTCTTCTACTGTCACATTCTGATATAATGTACTCTTTATATCTTCTATAAGTTCCGGCCAGTCTGAATTAATGTTTTCTAAGCCTAACAGCATGTCCATGAAGCTATTCATCAAACCTTGTCTATCACCTTGCTTTTCCTGTACTTCCGGTAAACTCTCATGCAGAGCCTTGGCTCTTGCTATCATATTCCTCATCTTATTATTATGGGAGGTAGTACACTTTTCCTTTACTTTATCCAGAATCTCATCTCTATGCTTCTTTATCTTCGCTTTAAGACCTAGCCTACTGTATTTATATATAGATGGTTGGATGCTCTCCCCTACACTAATTACCTTCTCTAGACGAGCGTTGATAGATATATCTCTGTCAGACATTATTTCAAAGAGTTTCTTTCTGACAAAAAGTAGCGTTTCTAGCAAATAAGGGTCTACTTCTTTTTCTCGTGGAGAAATCTTATCAATATGTCTAATCAAAAACTTGTCCTTAGCAGGATTGTCAATAATCATTTTAGCTGCCACTGGACAGGATATAGACAATGCAGCTTCAACAAGATTACCATACTCCTCAAAGTGTCTAGGATATCTACGACAAGTGTTACAAAGCATCTCATCGCCCATCTTAGTAATCAAATCACACAGACCATTTTTATTGAGAAATGCACAATCCTCACCATTTCTTTTAAATATCTGCTCTTTAAAATCAACGTTCCCTCTAACAAACTCACCGTGGCTACCCTGAAGAGCATTATATTTTTTTAATGTGTTATCATCTATAACAATTGCCCAGCCTGCACAGCAAGTGGCGGGACATTTGTCTGCTATACATTTAAATTCGTTGTAATACGAAGGCATTCTATAATCCATATAACTCTCCTATTTCAAGCTAATATTATAGTCCGTATATTATAAACATTTATAACACACGGACTTATATACTTTATAATTATTAACCTATACTGCTATGGAAAATATTCATACAAATCAAAACATCTAACATTAAGCCACATTTGATTGATACGTTCATTACCTTCCGTATCAAAATATGCCATAACTACGCTTCGTTTTATAACATCTTCTGGTTGATACTGAGCGAAAAGCTGACGTGTAGTCTGGTCTGGGGTTGTGACTATAGTGTACTCAGCAACTTCTTCCTCTGATAATTCTGAATCAAAGGCACCAGTAAAGAAATATGCCACACTGTAATCTACAGTTTCTTCCTCATCATCCTCAGCCGCATATAAAAATTCTGCATACTGGAATATTG
>JAGAKD010000215.1 GCA_017625815.1 Lachnospiraceae bacterium
AACGTAACATTACCTCGTCCCATGTATCCTACTTATAATCCCGCAGTTAGTCTTGGTACTAATATGCAGAGAGTGGTAGATATTACGGTGCGAGTTGGTGAAGAGAAGAAAGAATTCAGTGTACCTAGCGACCTGTCTATTCATACTTACGGAGACTATACTATAAGCGAAAATAAAGAAGCTATGATTTCAGAAGTAGATTCTTTAATGCAAAATAGTAAAGAAGTCATTGAAAGTGTGGATAAGCACAAGGCCGCTATTTCTGCTTATGAGGATATCCTAAAATAGCTTAATCCAGTTTATGCTAAAGAGCAAGAACGAGATTCTACTATAGATAAACTCACACAGCAAGTAAATGGTATGCAGACTACTCTCGATCGTTTAGAAACAATATTATTAAGGAATAATATAAATGGAAGCAACTAAATACTACAGGAAATACCTGAGGTTGTATGGTCCCCACTTCACTAAAGAATTGTGTGATTTTGCTGTATCTCTGATGAAAGATGATAAAGGCGAAATAACACCTATAACTAAGAAACAGTTAGAAGAGAAATTAAAGGCGTAGAACATTACTCTATAGTATGATGTTATGCATGACGCTGTATATGTAGCAAACATGTGTAAAGCTGATTACTTAGGTACTGCTATGCCAGATAGTGATTATAACCTCTGTATGTACGTCAAGAGAACTATTGACGATCCTGACGGCTATGATGGCCAACCGTTTAACAGATGGCTGTCTGATATTGAAGGTATGCATGTCCCTATAGACTGGTCTGAGTTTGTATGATAGCACAATATATACAACTTGGGGACAGAGATTGGAATGTACTAATATATTATAATGTTAGCAAAGAAGACTTTGTAGAAATAGCAGATTCTTTAATGCAGTTAGATTGTCCTGAAGAGGAAATGCGTAAAGCGTTTAAGACATTAAGAAGAAAGAATACAGGTCTTACTTTTAGTAATACAAACTATAAGATGAGTATAGTATGTATAGCACAAGCTACAGATATAAGTTAGTTTGTGAATACTGCCATACACGAAGCTAAACACGTATAGTCTCATATTTGTGAATATTATAATATAGACGAAGATACAGAAACTGCAGCATACCTTATAGGGCATTTAGTACAAAGAATGTATAAAATGCTTGCAAAAATACTGAGGTCATATTTAGTATGACATATGTTCGATATAAAAGGTGATAGAATATCTCTCGCAACTGAGGACTTGGCTATACCTCCATTTAAAGACTATTATAATAATGCGAAGGACAAGTCCTTAGCTGTGAAGGAGATTGAATATATCATATGGCTATATAAATGGAATACTCCATATGAAGCTTACCCTATAGATAAGAGAGCTTCTGTTGTAGGCAGAGATGTATTCGGAGATGAGAAATATGTACCTACTGCTGAAATGAAAGAACTTATTAAGCGGTTTAACGAGTTTCAAGAGACTCCAGGAACCCGGCTTTTAAGCGCATCATAGATGGCGGCAGAGGGGCTTATAGCTGCTCTAAATGACTACTCGTAGAGTAATATGGACATCGATACTGCTATTAAAGTTACGCGTATCCTAAAAGATGTTGGTAATATAGTTAAGTCTCTAGATATAGCTATGAAACAAGCTAAAGCTGAGTAGTTAGAGGCCGGTAGAATTAAAGGTGGCGGCATTATAGGCCGCTACGAAATGTAATAAGTATACAACATGGAGAAGAAAGTATTACTCAAACAACTCGTTGATACAGGTACAAACCTTAGAAAACAAATTATATCTAAGGTAAGAGTGTCAGACGAAGGTGTATATCCCATCGGAGAACTCTGGGATGCTAATACTACACTGGACATTATTGTAAATGGCGCTCATGAACAACACGATACAATAAGGGAGCTCGACACATTTGCTCATCAAATAGATGTAGATCTTAAAAATGAGATTAATAGAGCAAAAGCTGCTGAGCAAGACTTAGATGATAAAAAAGCCAATAAAGTTGACGTCTATACTAAAGACGAAGTTTATAACAAACAAGAGATAGACGATATTGTTGGCGAGAAAATGCAGATTGTAGATCAGTATGCTATTTATTCTTTTGTTTCTTATAGTTCAATAAGTGGAGCTAAATGGGCAGAAGGTAGAGCTCAACTTACAGGAGTTGTGTCTGGCGACCTTACTCAGATAATTGTATTAGAGAATACAGAAGAAGGTTTCGTTGGACAGAAGTTCTTTATTCCTTCTAATGCAGAAGCTGATGGAGAAACAAAGTATACTCTATATAATTCGGAGAAAGAAGATACTGGTATACAAGTAACCATCCTAAAAGAATCAGATACTACTTATAAGGATGCTACAATAAAAGAATATATAGACTTTATGTTTGCACATGCCGGTGGAGGTTACTCGGGGCAGGTTCCTTTTGATTCTGTATGTAGTTCGCAAATCATAGATAATTCAATCGCAATGAATGATCTCTCTGACGAGATCAAGGATAAACTGAATGTTACCGTCGACGAGGATGGTGAAAATGCCACATTTGGCCAATAACCTTCTTTAATTTTTAATTTATAAATTATGGATAAAAAGTATTTATCAAAACTTACCATTAATGGTAGTCAGTATGACCTGAAGGATGCTGAGGCACGCCAGGACATTCTTGATATCAAGTCATCTATTACTGGTGCTATGCACTGGGCTGGTTATACAACGACCGCTCTGTCTGACGGTGCTACCACCAACCCAATCATTATCGATGGCGAAAGCTACACCGCTAAAGCTGGTGATGTTGTTGCTTACGATAATGGCGAAAAGGAGATGGAGTATGCATTCAACGGCACGAAGTGGCAGGAGCTCGGTTCTACCGGTAGCATCAAGGCTCTGGCATTTAAAGATAGTGCTACTGGTGATGTTGCTATTTCTGGTAGTAATGCTGCTTCTGCAGTTAGCTTCAGTGGTACGGCTTCAGAGACCGTTCTGAAGGGTATTGACAGCGCTGCTGTAGCTCCTTCTTTCACTGAGGGTGCTTTCAGCCAGGGTACTCTTCCTTCTTTCACTGAGGGTGCTTTCACGGCAGCTTCTATTGCTGAAGGTTTTGTTACCCCAGGTAGTGCAGCTAGCTATAGCCACAGTGGTTTCAGCGGAGGTTCTCTCGGTGAGGCTTCTACAAGTGCAT
>JAGAKD010000216.1 GCA_017625815.1 Lachnospiraceae bacterium
GATAGATTTGATAGCACCACAATTGCCTTCCCAGGCACCAGTTACAACCTTAATCATGTCTCCAACCTCTACGTCTAAGTGAACTTCCTTAACAGTAATGCCCATAGTGCGCATCTCACTTTCAGTAAGGGGAACTGGCTTTGACTCTGGACCTACAAAACCTGTAACTCCTCTTGTATTACGAACGATGTACCATGTAGCATCATTCATATACATATTAATCAAAACATAACCAGGAAACAACTTCTTAGGAACAACTTTCTTAGTACCATTGGCCTTAACCTCTACAACCTCCTGAACTGGCACTGCCACCTCAAGTATCTGATCGTGAAGCTTTCTGTTCTCAATAGTCTTTTCGATATCGTTCTTTACCTTGTTCTCATAACCTGAGTAGGTATGTGCTACATACCATCTTGGCTCTTTGCTACTTGGTGTTCTCTCACCTGTAGGAGCTTCATTGGTAGTAGTTTCATTTTGTACCATATCTGACATACCTTCACCTACCTAACCGATAATAAACTTAATGCCGTATTCCAGTAACGTGTCAATGCCAAAAATAAGTAATCCAAGAATAATGGACACTACTATAGTGACAAATGACTTTCTTGCTAAAACATGCTTAGTTGGCCAAGTAATCTTGCTAAACTCTGCTTTAAGTCCCTGAAACCAGCTTCTCTTTAAAGCAGGAGAAGATGTCTCTTTGTTCTTTGACATATAATTACTCCTTTTCAGTGTTATGCGATAACCATCACATAAGCACCTTCAAATAATGCCGATTACTTTGTTTCCTTATGCATTGTATGCGCCTTACAGAACTTACAATACTTCTTAGTTTCCATTCTGTCTGGGTGTGTTTTCTTATCCTTTGTCATATTGTAATTACGCTGTTTACAATCCTGACATGCCAATGTTATCTTAACACGCACAACCTTCCACCTCCATTTTTATTTTTTTGATTTTAAGGCATAAAAAAAAGACCTTCTTCCATCGCAAGGTATAGAATAACAAAAGCCATTATCAAAGTCAAGGAAAATCTATGGTTTTTTGATGGCTTTTTAAGGATTTCCTACTTATTTTATAAATTTTTGGCATTTTTTTCATATTATATATAGAAGAAATATAGACTAATCAAGGATTCTATTATATAATTATTGTGAGTAACTTTCATTTGTTTATTTAGTATTTATTATAGAAAGGAGGATTATTATGTTAGTAAGCTCAAATATTTACAATCATTTAAGCCAAGACCTTGTGCCTAAGCGTCGTAATACTACCCACAAATCCTCCGAATTAAAAGAAGTATACAACAATATGGCTAGATACAACAAAAAATCCCCGCTGTATCTGCTTTCGCTTTCTCAGTCAAAGCAGTCCAAGATTATCAACATCAAAGAAGCTGCTATTACATTAAAAGAGGTTTCTGACTGTTTCTCTGATACAGACAGCGATATTTATTCTAAGAAGTTACTTCACTCGGACAATGAAGAGGCTATAACTGGCTCCTTCAAGCAGGGGGATTTAAGTACACTGCCAGACCAGTTATCTATAGAGGTAAAGTCTCTAGCAACTGAGCAGGTTAATGTAGGTAACTATATGGAATCCGCAGGCAAATCATTGCCAAACGGAAGCTACGCTTTCACACTTAACACGATTAATACTAGCTCACATTTCAATATTACAGTAACCAAGGATGACACTAACCTGGATATACAGCAGAGACTTTCTCAGTATATCAATAACAGAGACTTAGGTGTTCATGCATCTGTTGTAACCGAAGGAAAGAATAGTGCTGTTATGATTTCATCATCTGAAACTGGCGTAGCTGGAACTGACGACGGATTACACTTCTCTGTCAACAGTGTAGCAGACACAGATAACATTGTTGATACATTTGGACTTAACAACACCTCTACCTTACCTTCTAATTCACAATTTAGCATAAACGGCGAGGACCACACCTCCACCTCCAATCAGATTTCCATAAACCAGATTATTGAATTGGATTTTCATAAGGTTAGTGATACGCCAGTTAATATTAGCTTTGTCCCTGATACAAATGAAGCCCTTTCTCAAGTGGATTTATTCGTAGAGGCTTACAATCACTTAGTAGATTTGTCAGAGGATAGCAAGCAAGTCAATCCAGGTAGTCGAAGCTTATTTAGAGATATATCCGGTATTGTAGACAAACACAAAAACGAACTAGAAGCCGCTGGACTTACCATAGGTGAAGACAACAAATTAGTAAAAGACGAAGCGTTACTTGTACAGAGCGTTCAAAGTGGTCAGTTCGGAGAGCTATTCCGCGATATTTCCTCATTCAAGGATGATGTAGCTCAAGCAACCAACAGACTAACCCTTGATCCTATCGCATATATTAATAAGCTTATAGTTACATATCCTAACACTAATCACAAATTCGGAGCTGTTTACAACAAATCTTTGTACAGCGGTCTTATATATAACAATTACGCATAAAAGGCAACCAATTTTTCTTGGTTGCCTTTTTCATATTTCACCTAATACACAGTCCACCCCGATGGCAAATCTGTTCCTGTTTCCTGTTCAAACTGAGATATAATGTGCTCTGGATTGTTGCTTAACTCCACCATAGTTTTAAAGGTATTGAAAATCAAAAGAGGCTTATCATATCTTTGAGATGCATCACTTCTATCCATATGAGAACGAAAATGATCCATCTGCCATATCAATATATCTGCCACTGTATAATTTTCCACTTTATATTCACACAACAATTCTCCCCTGTCATGATAATAAGCATATTCCCTGAGTAAACCTGGTATATCTTTTATACTTTCCCAGAGTTTTAAACCTTCCTTATCTTCTAATCCGGCCAACTTAGCTAATTCTACAGTCCAATTTTTTAAACATTCTAAGGCTTGTTCTAAGGCCTGGTTATTATTCATTATCTGTGCACCTCCCTAAGAAGCTTAATCTCCTCATCTGTAAGTCTTCTATATGTTCCACACTCCAAAGTCTCATCTAAAAAAATGGGGCCCATAGACAACCTTTTTAAATATGTAACCTCCATACCCACTGCATTGAACATTCTTTTTATTTGATGATATCTTCCCTCTGTTATAGTTATCTTGACTTTTGACTGACTAGCACCTGACTCATCATCTGTTACAGATAATATCTCTAGCACTGCTGGCTTGGTCAATTCATCATCTCCAATATCTACCCCCGCTGAAAACAAATCAACCGTATCCTCAGTAGCTCTTCCATCAACCACAGCATAGTAGGTTTTATCAACATGTTTACCTGGCGCCAAAATATTGTTAGCGAGGACTCCATCATTGGTTATAATAAGCAATCCTTCCGTATCCTTATCTAATCTTCCCACAGGGAACAGATCTCTACGCTTGCTCTCAGTGATTAGTTCAACTACAGTTTTTGATAAATTATCCTTTGTTGCCGAAACCACACCCTGAGGTTTATTAAGCATAAAATACTCATATTCAAAATAAGCGAGTCTTTTTCCATCAAGGGTAACCACATCATTTTCTGTGTCTATCTTAATATCTGTTTTCTTAACAACATTATCGTTTACACAAACTCGTCCTTTTTTTGTTATCTCTTTTACCTGACTTCTTGTTCCCACACCTACGTCAGCCAAAAACTTATCTAATCTAATGTTTGGCATAATACCTCCATATACCATATATAAAATCCTATAAAAAAGCAGAAGGTCTACGGAAAAACCGCAAACCTTCCATTTTATATACAATCCTCTTGGGGGAGATTGTACTTATTTAATACATTATGTATTATAACATACTATCAAACATACTGTCAACAGAAATTTGTTTCGCACCAGCTGAATATAATCCGTTAACCGAGTTCATTTTATTTGAAGCTTGACTATATAACTGCATAACTTTTGTCTGCATATTTTTTGCATATGATACGCTTCCTGTAAATAAGGACTCTACTTCCTTCATACTAGCCTTGCCAAAAGCTTCCTCATCTAATTCAAGCTTATTGTCTGATGTAATCTTGATACCAACTCTAGCCAATGCACCTTCATATACATCAGCTTGCTTTACAAGTCTAACGCCTGTCTTAAGAGAAGCAGTATCTTCCATCTCACCAAGATTCTCAATAAGAGAATTGTAATCTTTTATGTATGACTTTACGTTCTTAAGGATAGCATCCTTATCATAATCCAAAGTCTTGTTACCAGCCTCATCAGTCTTGCTTACCTTTTTGTATAAGTCATCATTCATAAGCTTACCCAGAGATGATATAGCAGCCTCCGCAGACTCTTTAGCCATCTGCATCTCCTTATCAACAGCATCCTTTGACTGTATCTCCTTAGCAGCCTCACTAGAATAAAACTTTTTAGCAACCTTCAAATATGTTCCATTCTGAACAGAATACCAATCACCCAAAAGACTTGATGGTCCAGCAGATGAATTAGAACCAGAAGTGCCGTTAAGGCCACTAAAAAAGCTGTTCATATAATCGTAAGTATTAGAACTACCATTAACATTAAAATTCATAATAATCACTCCTTGACTACAAAAACTAGGACATCCTTGTCCACACTACTACTTATATATTTATTATAGACTATAAACTATACCTTGGTAAAGACTTTTCGCGTTTTTTTATTATTTTTGGTAAAAATGTACTAATCTAATTGTTTCTTTTGATATATATATTCTCGTCCGCGTAATTTCCATCAGACATTGGAGAGATTTCAGTCCACTCACTTCCATATCCTTCATCCTTATATGCTGTACTTCCAAAAAGTTTAAGCTTGACAGGATATTGTTTTGGCACCTGATATATATATTCTATGCCACTACCATCAGGAAAGCTAACTGTAACTAGTCGTTTATCACTGTTATCTCTTATAGCAGTCAATTCCTCTGTCTCGTTGTAAACCGCGTCTTTGGTTGTCCAAAAGTAAGATATCAGTTCTTCCCCCTCATAGCAATTACATTCCATAATTCGCAAGCTGTCATCTAAAACATATTGATACGTGTATAACTCATCAAACTCTGATGTGTATGTGGTTTCAACAACTAAATCACCATCAAGTCTATATATATCCGCAATACTCTCACCACTTGAGGCTGGATTGGACATAACCATATCATTATGACTATAATCAATCATAACCGCTGCCATACCTTCCTCTGGATAAATAAGAGTACTTATCTGATTATTGTCCACTATGTACCAGCACATATTTCCAGAGTCCAAAACCTCAACATATCCTTCTGAATCCTCATATACTTGCATATATAATCCACTTTCATCAAAGCCTAAATATTGAAATTCCGAATAAACCTCTGTACCATCAGAATAGTATATTGTATTAACGCTATACCCTGCACTTCCCTGCAATAGTACATCTCCACTATTAGCCGCATATATTTCTTCTATTGTTATATTTTTTTCTTCTGGTGTTGCATCTTCCTTACTTGCTTCTTCAGTAGTCAACTCTTCAATCTGAACAGCAGGAATATCTGAGGAAGTATCTTCTTGTTTAGTAGTTTCTTCTTCCTCAGTGGTAATCATAACCACACCATCTTCCTTACCACAGCCACAAAGTCCAAGCAAAAAACCAAGCATGACCACAATAAATATATATCTAAATTTATTCATAATATCTCCCTAATTGTTTACCGTATAAACAAAAGATATTATACTAATTTATCTAACTCAATTCAATTGAAAATGTCGAAATATTTGTTTTTTCTACGAATTTTCTGCTGTGATAATTACCTTGCCATCTTCAACTGTTACCTTAACCTTATTTGTATCAATTCCTGCGCTTTCTAGCATCTCATCACTAAGCTGAACGCGTCCCGCCTTATCTAATACAGAGAATTCTTCGTGAGCATCCTCCACTAGCTCAGCATCAGTTAAACTATCTATTTTTTCTCGATATTCCTGTTTCATGATTTTTTCAGTGCTTATTTTTCCATCAGATATCATAACAACACGGTCAACCTTTGCCGCAAGCTTCATATCATGAGTTACTATAATTATGGTTATACCCAATTCTTTATTCAATTTTCTAAACAAATCTTGGATACGATTTGAAGTCTTTGTATCTACTGCTCCAGTTGGTTCATCTGCCAGCAATATATCAGGTTCGTTTGCTATAGCAACCGCTATAGCAATTCTCTGTTGCTCACCACCTGACATCTTTGTAGGATAGGAATCCTTTTTATGACTCATCCCTACCATTTCAAGTAGTTCTAGTGCCTTACTTCTCTTTTCTTTTTTACTTTTTCCAGAGAAATTCATAGCTGCTTCTATATTTTCTAAAGCTGTAAGATATTTAAATAAATTTCGCTCACTCTTTTGCCATACAAAGCCAACCGTCTTCTTTCGGTATGTGACCATTTCTTTTTCTGTCATCTCAGAAAGGTTCTTTCCATTTGTAATTATTTTTCCAGCAGAAGGTTTTTCAAGACCGCCTATTATATTCATAAGGGTACTTTTTCCACTTCCACTTTTCCCAATAACGGACATGAGCTCGCCTCTTTTTATCTCCATATCAAGGCCCTGTAATGCCATAACCTCTACGTCTTCTGTCTTGAATATTTTAACTAAGCCATCACAAACTATTAAAGTTTCTTCACTCATAACTTCTGCCAACTATCTCACCGTCCTCCATCTCGTATACAACATCTCCCA
>JAGAKD010000217.1 GCA_017625815.1 Lachnospiraceae bacterium
TAGCCTTGCAAGCGTTGTTTTTACTATTGATATGGGAGAGGATAAGGTTATTAATCTTCCTGAGGAAAGAACCAATATCCTTGAAAATGCAGGAGTGGATATAGAGGTGTATTGTAAATTTACACCTGAGTTTGGTGCTATGTCCCCTGAAGAGTTTGTTAAGGAGATTTTAGTTAAAAAACTAGGCGCAAAGTATGTTGTTGTAGGTACAGACTTTAGATTTGGTTATAAAAGAGCTGGAAATGTTGAGTTACTTAAAGACTTTGGCAATATTTATGGTTTTAAAGTAATTGCTTTTGATAAGCTTAAGGTTGCTGATACTGTGATTAGTTCGTCTTATATTAGAAGCCTTATTGAAAGTGGTAAGGTCAAGCTATTATCAGACTATATGGGAAGACCTTATTCCATAACAGGAACAGTTGCCTATGGTAAACAATTAGGCAGAACTATTGGTTTTCCAACTGCAAATCTAATACCAAATTTAAGTAAATTGTTACCAGCCTTTGGCGCATATAGCACAGAGGTTTTTATAGATGGAAAACTATATAAAGGAATAACTAATGTAGGTGATAATCCAACTATAGAGGGTGATAATCATATAACTGTTGAAACACATTTGCTTGAGTATTGTGGTGATTTATATGACAAGGAAATAACAGTTTTGTTCAAGGATTTTATACGTCCAGAAAAGAAGTTTAATAATGTAGAAGAACTTAAAGCTCAGCTAAGTGCGGATAAGTCCTATGTTTTGCATCAGTAGCTCAGTGGATAGAGCAATGGCCTCCGGAGCCATGTGCGGAGGTTCGATTCCTCTCTGGTGCGTTACTTTTTAAGGAGAAAAAATATGAGAAAAAATAAAAGAAAAAAAGAGAAAACTATTACAGATAACATTGTTGATGAAGTGGTTACTGAAAATGTAATTGATGATGAGGAAAAAGAAGATATTGATGATATAGAAGCTCTTGAAACTGATGATGAGAGCCATATCAGCGAAGAAATGTATGAGCGAGACATGGATTTTGATGACATAGAGGATGAAGAAGAGGAAGATTACTCTTATGAGGAAGATGATTACTCAGATGACGATACAGAGTCTATAGAAGAGAATCTAGGTGAAGATGCTGATTTAGATGAAGAAGATGATGACGAAAGCTATGATGAGTATGAAGAGGATGATTTTTTAGAGGAAGATCCATATGTTATCAAGCTAGATAAAAAGAAGAAATCCCCTAAGAAAAAAGCAAAATCTGACGAAAAAGCAATCAAGGGATTGGCTCTTTTGTTCGCTTGGTTAGTATTTATTCTCTTAGTTGTTGTATTTTATTTTTACTTTATGGACAAGTTGCCAATTTTCGGTAAAAAAGATAAGACAACAACAGAAAAATCAGCTAGTGAGATAACCTATGAAATAAATGCAAATGAGGATGTAAATAAGCTTATATCAGATTATTATGATGCTATGGAGACCTGCAATCAGGCAACACTTCAAAGCTTAGTTGTTGACCCAACTGTATTTGATGATATGACATTTTATATTGAAAAGCAGAAGGTAATGACAGAATATAAGAATATAACTGTCTATACGTTGCCAGGATATTTTACAGGTGATTATGTTGCTTATGTTACATATGATCTTGTTATAGCAAATGTAAATAGTACTTTGGCGGATATTCAGTGTTATTACATATCTAATACAAGCGATGGCTTTAAGATTAATAACAGTAGCTTAGACCCAGAGCTAGTAGCTCATATGAATGACAAGCTAAATCAGCCAGATATTCAGGCTTTATATGGGTCTGTTAAGGCAAAGATAGATGAGTGCTTAGAAAATGACCCAACATTTAAGGCATTTTATGACGAAATGACAGGACAAACTACTGAGGAATAGTTAATATGAGTGATGGAATTAGACTAAATAAATATTTGGCTGATGCAGCCCTTTGTTCAAGAAGACAGGCAGATAAACTTATTGAGGCTGGGGAAATTAAGGTTGATGGTACAGTGGCTGACCTGGGGACAAGAGTTTATGAAGGCTCTGTTGTTATGTACAAGGGCAAGATTGTCAAAGCTAAAGATAATTTACTTATATATGCATATAATAAGCCCATTGGCTTAGTTTGTACCTCTAAGGAGGCGGACAAGGATAGTATATTTGGCAAGGTTGAGTTTCCAGAAAGAGTTAACTATGTTGGAAGATTAGACAAGGATTCGTCTGGTTTACTACTTTTAACTAATGATGGTGAGCTTGCAAATGCTATTCAGAAGGCAAGAAATAACCACGAGAAGGAATACCTCGTTAGAGTAAATAAAGATATTGATGATGCATTTATAGAGAAAATGTCAAAGGGTGTACCTATTCTTGATACTGTAACTAAAAAATGCAAGGTTGAAAAGACTGGCACTAGAACCTTTAGAATTATTCTTACTCAAGGATTAAATCGTCAGATTAGACGAATGTGTGATTATTGTGGCTACAGAGTAGTTAATCTTAAGCGTGTGAGAGTAATGAATGTTAAGCTGGGGGATTTAAGACCAGGTGCTTATAGAGCTTTGACAGCCAGTGAGGAAGCTAAACTTAGAAATATGATTTCTGATTGATTATAATGAGGTGATTGTTGTATGGACAAAACAGCAAGAATTAAAGAATTAGTTAATATATTAAATGAAGCGTCAAAGGCATATTATCAGGAAGATAGAGAAATAATGTCTAACTTTGAATATGATGCCTTGTATGATGAGTTAGTTGCTTTAGAGAAGGAGACAGGCCTTGTATTCTCCAATAGCCCTACAGTAAATGTAGGATATGAGATACTTAGCGAGCTTCCAAAGGAAAAGCACGCAGCACCTATGCTTTCTCTTGATAAAACTAAGAGTGTTGATGATTTGAAGGAATGGCTTAAGGGAAAAGATGGCGTTTTATCATGGAAGATGGACGGTCTTACAGTTGTTTTAACTTATCAGAACGGAGTATTAGCTAAAGCTGTTACTAGAGGAACTGGTGAGATTGGTGAGGTTATAACTAACAATGCTAAGGTATTTGCCAACATTCCAAACAAGATACCATTTAATGATGAATTAGTTATAAGAGGCGAAGCGGTTATAAAATACTCTGATTTTGAGAAGATTAATGCCACTATAGCTGATGTTGATGCCAAGTATAAGAATCCACGTAACCTGTGTAGTGGCAGTGTGAGACAGCTCAACAATGAGATTACAGCTAAGAGAAATGTACATTTCTTTGCCTTTAATATGCTTGATACAGGAGTAGCTAAGGTTGATGCAACTGTTAATTCTAAGTTTGATTTTCTTGCAGACTTAGGCTTTGAGGTTGTAGAACATAGAACTGTTAATCCTGACAATATTGAAGATGAAGTGAAATATTTTGCTGAGAATATTACTACAAATGATTTTCCATCTGATGGTTTGGTTTTATCTTTTGATGATATTGCCTATGGAAAGAGTCTTGGTAGAACTGCAAAATTCCCAAGGGACTCTATAGCATTTAAGTGGGCAGATGAGGAAGCAGAGACAATTCTTCGTAATGTTGAGTGGAGTCCTTCTCGTACTGGACTCATAAATCCAGTTGCAATATTTGATGCTGTATCCCTAGAGGGAACATCTGTCAGTAGAGCGAGTATACACAACGTGAGTATTGTTAAGCAGTTAAAGCTAGGTATTGGTGATACAATTAAAGTCTATAAAGCCAACATGATAATTCCGCAGATAAGTGAGAATCTTACAATGAGTGGCAACCTTGAGATACCAAAGGAATGTCCAGCTTGTGGTGGAAATACAATCCTCAAGCGTGACAATGACGTGGAAACCTTATATTGTCCAAATGAAGATTGTCCAGCAAAGGCTATAAAGCTATTTACTCACTTTGTATCTAGAAATGCTATGAACATTGACGGACTTTCTGAGGCAACCCTTGAAAAGTTCATTGATAAGGGCTTTATATCTGAGTTGTATGACCTATATAACCTTGAACAATATCGTGATGAGATTGTAGTTATGGAGGGATTTGGCGCTAAGTCTTACGACAACATTATTGCATCTGTAAATACATCAAGAAATACAGACCTTACAAGAGTTATCTATGGTCTTGGAATATTTAATGTTGGCCATGCTACTGCAAAGCTTATATGTAAACATTTCAAGAATGATATTGAAGCAATTATATCTGCAAAGGCAGAGGATTACGCCGAGATAGATGGAATTGGTGAGGTTATTGCAGAAGGAATAGAGGAATATTTTTCTGATGCCAATAATATTAGAGTATTAAGAGAGCTTTTGAAGGAGCTTAATATTTTAATTGAAGAAAATAATATGGAGCAGGATTTAGAGGGACTTACATTTGTTATCACTGGTTCCTTAGAGCATTTTGCTAATAGAGAAGAGCTTAAAAAGCTTATAGAAGATAGAGGTGGCAAGGTTGCTGGTAGTGTATCTGCAAAGACAAGCTATCTTATAAACAATGATGTTACATCAGGATCTTCTAAAAACAAAAAGGCAAAATCCTTGAATGTACCAATTATATCAGAAGAGGATTTTTTGAAGTTATAATTGATATGGCTGAATATATTATAAAATGATATAATATATATCAATATATTTATCAAAGTTATAGAAAATTTACGAAAGGTTGATGAGTTATGCCAATTAAGATAGACAACGATTTACCTGTAAAAAAGATACTTGAAGAAGAAAATATATTTGTTATGGATGAAAATAGAGCCATAAGTCAGGATATTAGACCACTTGATATCCTTATACTGAATCTTATGCCTCTTAAGGAAGACACAGAGCTACAGCTTCTTAGAAGTCTTTCAAATACACCTCTTCAGGTAAATATTAGTTTTATTAGAACTATGTCCTATGAGTCAAAGCACGTGTCAGAGTCTCATCTTGCCAGATTTTATACTACCTTTGATCAGGTAAAGGGTAGAAAATGGGATGGACTTATAATAACAGGTGCCCCTGTGGAACAGATGGATTTTGAAGAGGTTGAATACTGGGATGAGTTGGTTTCTATTATGGACTGGTCTAAGGAAAATGTAACTTCTACCTTACATATATGCTGGGGCGCTCAGGCA
>JAGAKD010000218.1 GCA_017625815.1 Lachnospiraceae bacterium
AGATTACCCTCGTTAGTCGCAATTGCGACCCCTCTGATTAGAGGAAAAGTGGATAAGGGCTAGGTTATCACTTACCCTTTGAACCTTGATATAGTTAAAGCCGCACCAGGATGTTTAGCCTTGTATTGTGCAAGAGCATTATCATCAAGAAGATAAGTGTTATCTTTTCCTCTTGTTACCTTATATAGAGGTGGCATTGCACAATATACATATCCTTTAGTTATAAGGTCTCTTGCAAACTTCCATAAGAATGTTAATAGAAGTATTCTTATGTGACTCGTGTTATTCCACAGTTTCCTGTGGCACTGACTATCTCTTACTCTCCTCTTGAGGAGAGAAACCCATTTCGGTTCTCAGCAACTTCGTTTCCTATAATTGCGACACGTATCAATAGTGTCCCTACTTCCCCGCCTTGCGACATAGGGAATAGTCGATACAGGTTTACTTATTTATCCATTCTTTTTTTCTCTTAGAGTAAACTGGTAAGTTTTTATATCTTCTGCCCCAAAGTATTTCTTGAAAGCCACTAAAGGATATTCTGTCTTTGTAGTCCTCATAGATTGCTTTAGCACTCTCTTCTATATATCGAGTTCTAATAAGAATAATATCTTCATCTGAGAAAACTGAAGTCTTACTATTGCTACCACAACTATTCTCATACACATAATATTTTTTATTCTCATCTGTGAACACTTCTGGCATTACATGAGACCAAACTCTGCCTTGCCATATGCTTTGGAAGTGAGCAAAAGAAACTTTATCCTTAAACATTTCATAAATATCTTTTTGGGGTTTGTGGTCGTTATATGCTTTTCTTATAACTATAATATCTTCAGTAGATAATTTACTTCTCCCATTTCCCTCTCCTAAAGAGGCTTGTTCTCCTCCAATATTACAATTATAACCATCTTTAAAAGAATTTTCTTTTTCAATCCAATAAGTTTCTTTTGAGTCTAGTTCATCTAATGAACACTCTTCTAAAACTTCAAATACAAAATTCTCTTTACCATATTTCTGAATTGCTATGTCTATTGGTATTTCACTTCTTAGACAATGTTCTGAAAATCTTCTATTTATGTTATTGGATTGACCAACATACTTCTTACCATTTATTTTATTAGTTATTTTATAAATTCCTATCATATACTCTAATCTCCTTAATTTTATTAAATTAAGAAAGAATAAATAAGTCTTCCCACGGGATTACCATATGATTTCTCACTTAGGCTTCCCCGTTAGCATAAATTCTTTCTCAACTTATATGAGAGCCGTATGGCTATCATATAAATATATTGACCAAATTTATACCCCAGCCGATAAGCTGGAAAAGGTTTACTGGCAGTTTACTCTACCATCTACATCCCCATCTGTCATTATAACTATCTTTTTATATCTTAATTTATCTTCATCAACTGTTATTTGATTTCCACTAACTTGTAGTCCAAAAGCAGTTATCATTGATTTTATCTCGGCATTTCCCATAGCTTTTGCTAAATCATATTTAAGAACATTTAACACTTTACCTCTAAGTGGCAGAATTGCTTGTGTCTTTCTACATCTAGCGTTCTTTGCAGTACCTGCCGCTGAATCCGTTATGTTCAAGTGGGCTCGCAACACCCACCCCGTTCTCTTATGAACTGCTTTATATTACTATAAAGACCAGACTATATCTTGTCCGAAGACCTCCCCATTTCGAACACCATTGGCTTGTGTCCTACTCTACTAACTCGATTTCTCGGTTTTCGATAGTCGTTGAACCTTACTTGCTCTCACTTACAATATTTAGTCTATCATCCACAATGTCTCTAAATTCATTTGCTAGTTTTAGTGCTTCATCATAGCCATATTTGTTTATAGAAAAGGATTTTGTTTTCTTAGCTCCATCTTCGTACCACTCAACCTTAAAGCGTCTATTGGTTTCATATGAAATGCCTTTTCTACCAGAACGATTATCTTTTCTAATAGATAAGTTTTTCATATTTCCAGTGTTGTCTGTGTTTCGGAGATTTCTTTTTCTGTTGTCAAGAGTATCTCTATTTATATGGTCTACTATTTGATGACTGGGTGTATCCATAATTAATCTATGTAGTCTTATCCCACAAGTGCCTCCACATACATAATACCCATTGGTGTGAGAGTCGTATTTAGCATACCATCCCATAACACTAACCTTTTCTAAGTCCTCTAAGTCTATCAATGTTTTTAGACCGTTTTGGAGTTCTATTTCTACATAATCGCCTAATATTGTAAATTTATTTTTCATTTTTTATCTACCTCCTATAAAAGGAGAGCAAGTCTTGGCTGCTGATTGCCCTATAAGGGTGTCCCAGCAATTAAAGGAGTTTAAAGAGAGCCAATCATTTTAACCCTCTACTAGATATATTTCACATTCTTCAACATTCTTAGATTGACAGTCAGCTAGCTTACCTGGAAGTACCGCACCAAATCCTCCAACAACTTTCTTTCTAGTTGCCTCACGAGCCTTTTTCGCCGCCTCTCTAGCTCTTCTAGTTAATAACGCTTTTTCAACTATCGCTTTACCACTTTGAGGATTTGCCTCAAGCCACACTCTTATTTCTTTTGCCATAAGTCTTTCGACTATTCCTCTACCCTCTGGAGAATTAAGGACATCTTTTGTCTGACCAGAGAACACTGGGTCTGGCATTTTAAGAGAAAGTACAAATGTTAAACCTTCTTTTAAGTCATCACCAGTTAAGTTATCTTCTTTTTCTTTTAATAACTTCTTATCTCTTGCGAATTCATTCATTGCTCTTGTTAAAGCTGTTCTTAAACCAGTTAAGTGAGTACCACTTGAGTTTGGAATGTTGTTTGTATATAACTTAAAGCTATCAGAGTAAGTATTGTTATATTGTAAACCTATCTCAACTCCAACTCTACCTTCCATTGATGAACAATAGAATATATCAGTCAAAGGAGTTTTTCCTTGTCCTAAGTGTTTAACATAATCTATTATACCATTATCGTATTTAAACACTTCTTTATTCTTACCATTTTCAAGAGTAAACTCTAAACCACTACAAAGGAATGATAACTCTTGAATTTGTCTTTTTAATCTATTATAATCTAAATCAATTCCGTCTGTAAATACTTCTGCATCTGGCTTGAACTTAACAATAGTTCCTGTTTCAGTTGAAGGGAATTGTTCTATTTTATAGTCAACTAATTTACCTTTTTCAAAGGCTACCCATTCTCTCTTGCCATCCCTAATAGTTGTAGCCTCAAATCTTTCAGATGTAGCATTTGTCGCTTTAGCACCTATACCATTCATACCACCTGAAGTATTATAACCAGCTTCACCACTATTATTAAACTTACCACCTGTATTAGCTGTATCAAATACTGCTTGTAATACTGGTTTCCCACTTGAATGTTTTCCTATTGGAATACCTCTACCATTATCAGTTATTGTTATGAAACCTTCATCATCTAATTTAACAGACATCTTATTCCCATAACCATTTAAGTATTCATCTATACCATTCGATATAACCTCTAAAGTGATATGATGTCTACCGTCTATCGTGTTAGAGCCAATGTACATACCACAACGCTTTCTTACATGGGTCATTATATCTAAAGTTTCAATTTGGTCTGCTGTATAATTTGATACTGTATTATTAGTTTTTGACATATATTACCTCCAAAATTTTAATTTTATTTATTATTTATATTATTATAATATCATATTTTTTTTATTTAGTCAATATATTTCCATATAAAACCACCACAAGTTTTCCTCTTTCCACCACAAACTTTGC
>JAGAKD010000219.1 GCA_017625815.1 Lachnospiraceae bacterium
GTCTCAAGACTAGAAAGAAGAATAAGCAGTCTAACAAGTTAATTATTAGAACAAGAGACGGTAAGAACGTTAAGTAAGGAGGTAACATATGGCTCGTTCATTAAAAAAAGGACCATTTGCAGATGATTATTTGTTAAAGAAGATTGATGAGTTAAACGCAGCTAATGACAAGCAGGTTGTTAAGACTTGGTCACGTCGTTCAACTATCTTCCCATCATTTGTAGGTCATACAATAGCAGTATACGACGGAAGAAAGCATGTACCTGTATATGTAACTGAGGATATGGTAGGACATAAGCTCGGTGAGTTCGTAGCAACTAGAACATACAGAGGACATGGCAAAGACGAAAAGAAGGGTAAGAAGAGATAAGTCGAAAGGAGGACACATTCATGGCAAAAGGACATAGATCCCAGATTAAGAGACTCAGAAATGAGAATAAGGATACAAGACCTAAGGCTACTGTTTCATATGCAAGAATTTCAGTAACTAAGGCATGTTTCGTATTAGATGCGATAAGAGGCAAGGATGTAACTTCAGCACTTGGTATTCTTGCTTACAATAACAGATATGCTTCAAAGGTAATTGAGAAGTTATTAAAGTCTGCAATCGCAAATGCAGAGAACAACAATGGTATGAAGGCAGAGGACCTCTACATTGCAGAGTGTTACGCTAACAAGGGACCAACAATGAAGAGAGTTCAGCCAAGAGCACAGGGTAGAGCTTATAGAATCGAGAAGAGAACAAGCCACATCACAATTGTGCTTGATGAAAGATAGGAGGTAAACAATGGGACAGAAAGTTAATCCACATGGTTTAAGAGTCGGAGTCATCAAGGATTGGGATTCAAAGTGGTACGCTGATACTAAGAACGGCGAGTTCGCAGACAACCTTGTTGAGGACTATAAGATCAGAGAGTTTTTAAAGAAAGAGCTTTTCTCAGCTAATGTTTCTAAGATCGAGATAGAAAGAACATCAGATAGAGTAAAGGTTAGTGTATATACAGCTAAGCCAGGCGTTGTTATCGGTAAGGGTGGCGCTGGTATTGAGAAGGTTAAGGCTAAGGTTCAGAAGCTTACTTCTAAGAAGCTTATCATCGACATCAAGGAGATTAAGAAGCCAGACCTTGACGCTCAGTTAGTAGCTGAGAACATTGCAGCACAGTTAGAGAACCGTATTTCATTCAGAAGAGCAATGAAGTCTTGTATGGGTAGAACAATGAGAGCTGGTGCTCTTGGTATCAAGACTGCATGTTCAGGTAGACTTGGTGGTGCTGATATGGCAAGAACAGAGTTCTATAGCGAGGGTACAATTCCTCTTCAGACTCTTCGTGCTGATATCGACTACGGTTTTGCTGAGGCTGATACAACTTACGGTAAAGTTGGTGTTAAGACATGGATTTACCATGGCGAAGTACTTCCTACTAAGGGAAATAAGGAAGGGAGCGATAAATAATGTTAATGCCTAAGAGAGTTAAGCGTCGTAAGCAGTTCAGAGGAACTATGACAGGTAAGGCGCTTAGAGGAAATAAAATCACTAATGGTGAATTTGGTATCGTGGCTATGGAGCCAGCTTGGATCAAGTCAAATCAGATTGAGGCTGCCCGTATCGCAATGACACGTTACGTAAAGCGTAATGGTAAGGTTTGGATTAAGATTTTCCCAGATAAGCCGGTAACAGCTAAGCCAGCTGAAACTCGTATGGGTTCTGGTAAGGGATCACTTGAGTACTGGGTAGCAGTAGTTAAGCCAGGCAGAGTAATGTTCGAAATCGCTGGTGTACCAGAGGAGACTGCAAGAGAGGCACTTCGTCTTGCAACTCACAAGTTACCTGTTAAGTGTAAGATCGTATCTAAAGCAGATTTAGAGGAGGTATAATAGCAGTGAAGCTTAAGGAATATAGAGAAGAATTAAATGCAAAATCACTTGAAGAGTTACAGAGCGATTTAGTAGCTGCTAAGAAGGAATTATTTAACTTAAGATTCCAGAATGCCACTAATCAGCTTGAGAACACATCAAGAATTAAGGATGTAAGAAAGAACATCGCTAGAATACAGACAGTTATAGCTAAGAAGGCTAACTAATTATCGTAAAAGGAGGAAATTATCGTGGAAAGAAATCTTAGAAAAACACGTGTAGGTATTGTTACAAGTGATAAGATGGATAAGACAATCGTTGTATCAATCGTTGATAATGTAAAGCATCCTCTTTACGGTAAGATTGTAAAGAGAACTTACAAGCTCAAGGCTCATGATGAGAATAACGAGTGTAAGATTGGTGATAGAGTAAAAGTTATGGAGACAAGACCTTTATCAAAGGATAAGAGATGGAGACTTGTTGAGATAGTTGAGAAGGCTAAATAAGGAGGATTAAACAATGGTACAGCAGGAAAGTAGATTAAAAGTTGCTGATAACACTGGTGCTAAGGAAATCCTCTGCATTAGAGTTTTAGGCGGTTCAACAAGAAGATATGCAAATATCGGAGATGTTATCGTTGCCTCAGTTAAAGATGCAACACCAGGCGGAGTTGTAAAGAAGGGTGACGTTGTTAAGGCTGTAGTTGTTAGAACTAAGCATGGTGCTCGTCGTAAGGACGGTTCATACATCAAGTTTGATGAGAACGCAGCAGTTATTATTAAGGATGATGGTAATCCAAGAGGAACTCGTATTTTTGGACCTGTAGCAAGAGAGCTCAGAGATAAGAAGTACATGAAGATAGTTTCACTTGCACCAGAAGTATTATAGGAGGTAAAAGACTGTGGCAACAATGAAAATCAAAAAAGACGATCTTGTTAAAGTAATTGCCGGAAAAGACAAGGGTAAAGAAGGCAAGGTATTAGCAGTTGATACTAAGAATAATACTGTATTAGTTGAGGGTGTTAATATTGTACACAAGCACAGTAAGCCAAGCATGCAGAATCAGGCTGGCGGAATCATAGAGAAGGAAGCTCCTATCGATTTATCTAACGTTATGTATGTTTACAAGGGAAAGCCAGTTAGAATTGGTTTCCAGGGTGAGAAGAAGGATAAGGTTAGAGTAGCTAAAGTTGACGGTAAGACAGTAGTTATCGATTAGTGAGTGAAGAAAGGAGGCACAGAATCTTGAGCAGACTTAAAGATATGTATAGCACTGAAATTAAAGATGCTATGATGAAGAAGTTCGGATATAAAAATGTTATGCAGATACCAAAGCTTGATAAGATTGTTATCAACATGGGCGTTGGTGAAGCAAGAGAGAATGCAAAGGTTTTAGATTCAGCAGTTAAGGATCTTGAGACTATATCAGGCCAGAAGGCTGTTATTACACGTGCAAAGAAGTCAGTTGCAAACTTCAAGCTTAGAGAGGGTATGCCTATCGGATGTAAGGTTACACTTAGAGGCGAGAAGATGTACGAGTTTACAGATAGACTTGTAAACCTTGCACTTCCACGAGTACGTGACTTTAGAGGTGTTAATCCAAATGCTTTTGATGGTAGAGGTAACTATGCCTTAGGTATCAAGGAGCAGCTTATTTTCCCAGAGATCGAGTACGATAAGGTTGATAAGGTAAGAGGTATGGATATCATATTCGTTACAACTGCCGAGACAGACGAGGAAGCTCGTGAATTATTAACTCTTTTCGGTATGCCATTTAGTAAATAAGGAGGAATTAACATGGCTAAAACATCAATGAAGGTTAAGCAGCAGCGTCCTCAGAAGTTCTCTACTAGAGAATATACACGTTGCAAGATTTGTGGACGTCCACATTCAGTGTTAAGAAAGTACGGAATCTGTAGAGTATGTTTCCGTGAGTTAGCATATAAGGGACAGATACCAGGCGTTAAGAAGTCAAGCTGGTAAGATTTTATAAGGAGGCAAAAGAATTATGTCAATGAGCGATCCAATTGCAGATATGCTTACAAGAATTCGTAATGCAAATACTGCAAA
>JAGAKD010000220.1 GCA_017625815.1 Lachnospiraceae bacterium
CAGAAGTACTGTGCATTTATGCCTTACAATATCTATTTTATTAATGAAGATAAGATGGAAGAAGAAGCTTCTAAGAAAGATGATAAGGTTATTGAGGTTGACCCTGATGATGAGTTAGTAGGCGATGTTAAATCAGAGGATAAGGCTGATGCTAAGGGTGAAACTGAAGAGAAGAAGGATGCTCCTAAGCCTCTGAACGATACAAATCCTCTTTGGATGAAGAATCCTAAGGATTGTACAGAAGATGAGTATATTGACTTTTACCAGAAGGTATTTCTTGATTTCAAGAAGCCTCTTTTCTGGATACACCTTAATATGGACTATCCATTTAACTTAAAGGGTATTCTTTACTTCCCTAAGATTAATACACAGTATGATCAGCTTGAGGGAACAATTAAGTTATATAATAGCCAGGTATTTATTGCAGATAACATTAAGAAAGTAATTCCAGAGTTCCTTTTATTACTTAAGGGTGTAATTGACTGTCCAGACCTTCCGCTTAATGTATCAAGAAGTGCTTTACAGAATGATGGATTCGTTAAGAAGATATCTGACTACATCACTAAGAAGGTGGCTGATAAGCTTTCAGGAATGTGCAAGACAGATAAGGAAAATTACGAGAAGTATTGGGATGATATTAGTCCATTTATTAAGTTTGGTTGCTTAAGAGATGACAAGTTCTGTGAGAAAATGACGGATTATATGCTCTTTAAGAACTTAGAAGGTAAATACCTTACCCTTCCTGAATATCTTGAGGCTGGTAAGGAAAAGTACGAGAACAAGGTGTTCTATGTGTCAGACGAGCAGGCACAGTCTCAGTATATTAATATGTTTAAGGAAGAGGGCATGGATGCGGTGTATCTTGTACACAACATTGACAATCCATACATCACTCACCTTGAAGGAAAGAATGAAAATGTTAAATTCCTTCGTATAGATGCTGATCTTTCAGATAACTTTGTTGGAGAGGCACTTTCAGAGGAGCAGATTAAAGAATATACTGATAAGCTTTCAGAGAAGTTTAAGAAGGCTACTGGTAATGACAAGCTAGTTGTTAAGGTTGAGAACCTTAAGAATGAAGGGATTTCATCTATGCTTACCTTATCAGAGGAACAAAGACGTATGATAGAGATGATGAAGGCCTACAGCATGGGTGGCCCTATGGATCCATCAATGTTTGGTGGTGAGGGTGAGACACTTGTTCTTAATGCATCCAATAAGCTTGTAAAGTATGTCCTTGATAATCCAGAAGGAGAGCATGCAGATAAGATATGCTGTCAGCTCTATGATTTGGCTGTACTTGCTAACAAGCCACTTAGTCCAGAAGCTATGACTGCATTTGTAGCGAGAAGTAATGAGATACTTGGACTTTTGATATAATTAAATAATATATGTGTAGAAAGAGCTTGTTTTTAATACAAGCTCTTTTTTGATTATTTGGATAGAATAGTTTGGTTGAACTTTTTAAATATCAACATAATGGTGTACCATAAAATAAATGAATGTGGTAGAATAGGAACAGTTGATTACATATTGAGATTAAGTGATAAATATTCATAAAATGTATTTATAGAAAGGAAGGCAATTAGTATGACAAACGAAGAAATCTTTGAGTGTTTTGCAAGCCATCTAACAAACAGCTTATTAGGTAAGATAACAGAAGAATTTAGAAATGAATGTATAGAAAAAATAAAAAACAAAAGAATATCTTTGTATTTACAAGGAGAAGAATTGGCCGTAAATATGGCACAGTTTTGTAATATGGCAGGTAAGCTACAGCTTCCGCTATATTTTGAGGATAATATTCCTGTGGTAGAATATGTTGAAGGTTTTAAATTTGCTACCAATGAAGAACTTGAATATGTAGATAAGCTTATAAGAAGTGG
>JAGAKD010000021.1 GCA_017625815.1 Lachnospiraceae bacterium
AGATATCCCATCTTCGGAGTAAGACCCCTTGAAGACTACAAGGTTGATAGGCTAGGAGTGTAAGTGTGGTAACACATTCAGCTGACTAGTACTAATAGGTCGAGGGCTTATCCTTAGAGGTTTCTAAAGAAATGGGAGTTTGTTATGAGATGTTTCTCATCTGTATGAGGTTCTGAAGGTACATACCTTTGATATTCGTTATATAATTGATAGTCCCTTTGTATGTTTGCAAAGGGACTTTATTATATTATAATTTTCTTGTATTATTTTTTAAAATATTATATAGTACTTTTTAAAGGATAAATAATATACATATGTATAAAGGAGTGTTAAACTATGGATAATAATTATAGTAATCAAAATCAGTACAGTCAGCATGATTATGGACAGCAAGGGTATGTACAACCAGAATATGTACAACAGACTTATCTTCAACAAGGATATGTGCAAGGACAGTATCAGCAGGAGCAAGTACCACAGATGGTACTTAATACACCGCTACACTCTAATTCATCCTCTCAACCACCACAGAAAAATGGTAATGGTATGAAGATAGCAGTTATTGTTTTAAGTATTTTATTATTTATTGCTATTGTTATAATAGTACTTTTGCTTATGGATAGAGATAATAATGATAGTGATAAGGTAGAAACTACAAGAGAGATAACAACAGAAGCAACAACAGAAGCAACGACGGAAGCAACAACAGAAGCAACAACAGAGGCAACAACAGAGGCAACAACAGAAGCAACAACAGAAGCAACAACAGAAGCAACAACAGAGGCGACAACAGAAGCAAATACAGCTTCAACAGCAGGATTAAGCTCAGTATATGCAGATTTAGATAATAGAAGCTTTGCATACAATGGAAAAGTCTATACTCTTGGTGTAACAACTCTGCAGGAGATGATTGATGATGGAGTACCTTTCAATGAGAGTGATCTTGCTAATGCTAACAATAATATTAACCCAGATTATGAGTCAGCAGGATTTAGAATTACGTTAGGTGAGTATTACACTGCGCAGGTTTATGTAAGTAACTGGACTGACGAAGGTAAGACTATGGCAGAATGTCCTATTAGTCAGATATATCTTCCTGTTAATCTAGATAAGGATAATAGTATGTTGACATTTGCATTTCCGTTATCAGTTACAGAAGAGGAATTAATTGCTAATTCAGGAGAGCCTACTGATACCCGTGAATATATTTCTGATGATGGAGAGTATGTTAGCCATACATTAGAATATAAGAGAGATTCAGAAAAATATATTGGTAATTCGGGATATTCATTCCAATTCACTAATGGTGAATTAAAGTATTTGTATATCGATTTGAAATAATATTAGGATAATAATAACGTCAAAATATATATGAAGCACAGCATAACTTGTAACAAAAGTTGCGATTATGCTGTGTTTTTTTAAATAATTATAATTTATTGCAAGATTTTAATCATTTTGTTCGTAATATATAGTACAAGGCCTTGATAAAAGAAAGGAGGGGGACAGTGATAACAGCTAAGAATTTTATACAACAGTTAAAAAAGAAAAATGAAAAAGCCATAGTTTATTTAATTGATGAATATGGTTCTCTAGTAAAATCCATAGCAAAAAAACATCTATATTCCTTGCCAAATGAGATAGAAGATTGTGTGTATGAGGTGTTTATGTCTGTGTGGGAACATATTGATAGTTATGATGAGAGTAGGAGTAGTTTTACTAATTGGATTGCAAGTATAACACGATATAAAGCAATAGATTATCTTAGAAAATATAGAAATTCTTTGAGTGTATCTTCTTTGGATAGTGGTGATATAAAAATATACAATAAGTCAGATGAAGTTGATTTGCAGCTTGTCGGAGCAGAAATATCCGAGGAAACTGAGGATATGTTATCCTGTTTATCTGAGGAGGATAGAGAAATCTTGATGAAGATTTATGTTGATGAAGAAGACGTTGTAAATATTTCATCAGAATATGGTATAAAGCCATCAACTGTATACAGTCGTATCTCTCGAGCAAAAAAGAAAATTAAGAATAACAGAAAGGAGAATTCTTATGAAAAAGATATATGATATTTTAAATGATGTTAAAACAGATATAAAAGCATATGAAATAGAAGAGATGACTGATATTGAAAAGAAAAAATTAAAAAATAAAATGTTCAATAATATAAGAAAAACTAGCGATAAACGAAGAAAAATGATTGCTTCCATAGTAGGCGTTATTATTGTTGTTGGTGCATTAGGAGGAAGTCTATATGCTTATGACAAACTGCATATGAATGATATATATAAGGAAAAAGCAGAGGATTACGATGTAAATGAACATTATGATAAGGTTCTTATGGAAACAGTGTATGATGGCGAAGTTGTTATTGACACAAATTATGAAGAAAGTCCTATTGAATTTGAAGTACTTATGGCTGCAAAAGGTGAACATAGTATAATATATTCAATATTAGTCACACATAACTATGATATGTCAGAAGGAAAAATAGGATTGGATATAGATACACAGGTTCCAGATGAAGTAAAGGATACAGAGGGAGATCATTTATTAGGAACTGGCTGGGGAGGTGGTGCAGAGTATACAGATGCATTGGAGGAAAATCAGGATATATATAATTTCACTATAGCTTTCAATGAAAATTCAGATATTTCGGAAATAGATAGCTTGACTATACAAGTTAATCCATTGGAATATTTATTGGATGAATATGGGATGGCTATAACGTCATATAATTATATAGATACATTAAAATATTGGACTATAACATTTCCTATAACTCAGGAATACAATGATTTTCTTTATGATATTGAAAATATCTCAATTCCTGATGAGAATTATATTTTAGATAAAATATATATTGAGCCATCTGGTATTAGCTTATTATTTAAAACTCGTTTTATTGGTTTTCCGTCAGAAAAATTTGACATTAATGTTGAATTTGCGGATGGAAGCAAAATGACGGGTATTGAATATAATAGTAGTAGAGCTGATAATACTTATATAGCGGAGGTATATCATAGCTTTAACGCACTTGTTGATGTAGAAGATATTGTTGCCATCGAAATTGATGGGCAGTTGATTGAGTTGAAATAATATTATAAAATGATTTATTGTAAAAAAGCAGAATTTAAGTCGATTTCAGACTTAAATTCTGCTTTTTCTTACCCTTCTAACTCATAAAACTTTTCATAAAGTTCTAATAATTCTGTATCATATTTTTCTAACTCCGCAGCTAATTCACCCAGCTTGTGAGAATTGGTTGCGTTAGCAGGATCGTTTATTTCGTCGTTAAGTTTTTCTATTAGTGATTCTACTTCTGCAATTCTTGCCTCTGTTTTCTTTAACTCATTTGCTATTTTTCTAAGTCGAGCTTGTTCTTCCTTGTTTTTTAGATAATCTTCTTTTGAGGATGAAAGGCCAGATATAGAATTGTTACTTGCTTGTGTTAAATTGTCAGTTGTAGAAATATTATTAGCAGGTAATGCTGAACCACCACTAACACTAGTGAAAGGATTAGCTTTTTTATCAGCAACTCCGTATACGTTATCTCTATGGCTTTCGTAATAATCATAGTTTCCAATAAAGTTATATAGTTGCTTATCTTTAAGCTCAATAATTCTAGAAGAGACCTTATTGATGAAGTATCTATCATGACTGACAAATAAAACAGTGCCAGTGTAATTTCTGATTGCTTCCTCCAAAATTTCTTTTGATTGAATATCTAAATGGTTAGTAGGCTCATCTAGAATAAGGAAATTGGCAGGAGAGAGCATAAGCTTAGCAAGTGACACACGTCCGCGTTCCCCACCAGATAAGTCACCAATCTTTTTAAATACATCATCACCAGTAAATAAGAATGCAGCAAGGACGTTTCTTATTTTGGTGTTGTTTAAGTCAGGATATGAGTCCGATATCTCCTCAAAAATTGTTTTGTGTAGAGAGAGAACTTGATGTTCCTGATCATAGTAACCAACCTTTACTCTTGAACCTAAAGCTATATTTCCCTCGTCCTTTGCCACAAGTCGGTTGATGATTTTTAATATAGTAGTTTTGCCGGTACCATTACCACCTATAAGGGCAACATGTTCTCCACGCTTAATGTCCATATCTAGGTTGGAAAAAAGTGTATTGTTACCAAAACTCTTACTTAAAGCAGTGATAGTAAGAACATCATTTCCGCTTTCTACAGATGGAGTAAGGCTAAGACGCATCTCTGATGCAACCTCTGTAGGCTTGTCTAAAACCTCAATCTTATCAAGCATTTTTTCGCGACTTTCGGCTCGTTTTATTGATTTTTCTCTATTGAATTGTTTTAATTTTGCGATTACTTCTTCTTGATGTTTTATCTCTGCCTGTTGGTTAAGATAAGCTTTCATCATAGAAGCACGAATCTCTCCACGTTTTTTGGAATAGTAGGTATAGTTACCATGGTAGACTATTCCCTTTGTGTTATCTATTTCAATAACCTTTGTGGCAATCTTATCAATAAAATATCTATCGTGGCTTACTATAATTACACTTCCCTGATAAGAGGCAAGAAATCCTTCTAGCCATGAGATAGAATTCATATCTAAGTGGTTAGTAGGCTCATCTAAGATAATAATATCTGGCTTAGTGAGGAGTAATCGGCCTAGAGCAATTCGCATTTTTTGTCCGCCAGATAAAGTGTTGATATGTCTGTCGTAGTCAGCTTTGTCAAAACCAAGTCCTTTTAGAACGCCAGTAACTTCACTTTCATAGGCATAACCATTTTCTCGGTCGTATTTACTAGAAAGTCGGTTGTAGTTTTCCATAATACGTTCTAATTCCTCACCTTCGGCATGCTTCATATCAAGTTCAAGTTGTCTGATTGAAGCTTCCAATTCTATAATATGCTTTTTTGTGTCTAGCATTTCTGCATAGATTGTATTATCGAAGGAAATATCTTGGTGCTGTGAAAGATATCCGATAGTAGTGTCCTTTGCCACAACTATCTGACCAGAGTCAGGAAGCTCTTCTCCCATAATTATTTTTAGGAGAGTTGTTTTTCCTGAACCATTGATACCTACAATAGCAACTTTTTCTTTTTCTTCTATATGGAATGAAATGTCTTTTAAAATCTCATTTATTCCAAATGATTTACTTATATTTTGACAGGCTAATATCATAGCTTTTCTCCTCAGTTTTAAAGTCCAAATTATTTTAACAAAATTTCTGCTTCGTTGCAATGGTGATGTTGACGTGGTATAATTACAATGAGTTGTTACGTGAAAAAATACTGACAAAATATATTGGGTGATTGTATATTTTAGTTGGTGAGTTTTTATTTTTATATAGGAGATAATATGTTTAACTCGAAGTCTAAAAAAGCTAGAAAAGAAGTGGAAGCTATTTTCAATGATATTCAGATTAATCTTGAAAATAATTATAAGGACCTTGCCATTGGTGCCAGAAAGAAGGCTGAAAAAAGGTTAGATGAGTTGAAGCAGGCAGGGGAGCTTTCAGATAAGGATTATGCCAAGTTAAAGGTTAAGATGGACGATTTTACTAAGCGTATGGAAGGATATCATCATTAGAATGTTTTAGTTAAGGAGATGTTTATGGGTTTTTCTAAAGATTTTATATGGGGGGCAGCATCTGCTGCATATCAGGTTGAAGGCGCATACAATGAAGATGGAAGAGGTCTTAGTATATGGGATGTATATAGCAGAATTCCTGGTAATGTAAAATATACTGAAACTGGTGATGTGGCTTGTGATCATTACCATAGATACAAGGAAGATGTAGTCTTATTCAAGGAGTTGGGGCTAAAATCTTATAGATTTTCTATTAGTTGGACAAGAATCTTTCCAGAGGGTACTGGTAAGGTAAATGAAAAGGGAATTGAGTTTTATTCAAACTTAATTGATGAGCTTATATCAGCTGGTATAGAACCAATGATAACTATTCATCATTGGGATTATCCTCATGTGCTTTTTCAAAAGGGCGGCTGGATGAATGAAGAATCTCCTGTGTGGTTTGAGGAGTACACCAAGGTTGTAGTTGATGCTTTTTCTGACAGAGTAAAATATTGGATAACTATCAATGAGCCACAGTGTATTTTGGGATGTGGATATTGGGCAGGAACTCATGCTCCTTTCCAAAAATTATCTAACAGAGACTTGATTGTAATGAGTCACAACATACTTTTGGCTCATGGACGAGCTGTAAAATGTATAAGAACTAATGCAAAGACTAAGCCTCTTATTAGCTTTGCTCCTACTGGACCATCATTTGTGCCAAAGGATAATACCCCTGATGCCATTGAGGAAGCTAGAGCAAAGACAATGAATATGGAACATGGTATGTATTTTTCTAATACATGGTGGTCTGATCCAGTTTACCTTGGTAAGTATCCTGATGAGGCATATGATATATTTGGCGATGATATGATTACTCCATCTAAGGAGGATATGGAGCTTATTTCTCAACCATTAGATTTTTATGCTACTAATATATATTACAGTGAAAAATCTCGTCCACTTCATACTTATGAGACAAATGCTTATCAGGGTGCTCCAAGAAGCACAATGAATTGGCGCATAACTGAGGATGTTATGTATTGGTCAGCTAAATTTTTGTATGAGAGATATGGTAAGCCGATTTTAATCAGTGAGAACGGTATAGCTTCTATGGATTGGGTTAATAGACACGGAAAGGTATGTGATCCTAATCGTGAGGACTATATTGCCAGATATATTTCTAAGCTTATGAAAGCTAGTGATGAGGGTATACCAATTATGGGATACATGTATTGGTCAGCTATGGATAATTATGAATGGGCAGAGGGCTATGATAAGCGTTTTGGTCTTATATATGTAGATTATTTGACTCAAAAGAGAACAATCAAAGAGTCAGGATATTGGTACAAAAAGCTTATCGAAACAAATGGAGATTTAGCAAATGAGTAAAAAGCTGATAACCTTGCTAAAGATGATAGTGCTTGCCTTAGGAGTATTAACTCTTTGTATAGTGCTAGCTAACAAGAATAAGACTAAAAAAACAGATGGTGGAACAACATATTATGATTTTGCTATGGGCACATCAGTAAGCGTTACTCTATATGGAGCCAGTGATGGGGACAATATATCCGATGAGATAATAAAAGCTGCCAATTCACTTTCTGAGGAGCTTATTTCTTGGAGAACTGATACTAGTGAGCTTGGAACCCTCAATCAAAATTATGTAGCAGGACAAGAATATAGTATATCAGAAAAGCTACATTACATTTTGTATTCATCCTACGAAATCAGCGAGAAAAGTAATGGAGCTATGGATATAACCATAAGACCTCTTGCAGATGTGTGGAATATAGAGAGTGCTGACTCTGAAAATTTCAAGATACCTAATATGGAGGATATTGCCGAAGCAAGAGCCAATGTAGGATATGAATATTTAGAATTTACCGACAATGGAATCATTCTTCAAAATCAGGCTATGATATTGGATTTGGGGTCTACAGGAAAAGGCTATGCTTTAGATATTGCAAGAGATATTTTAAATAATAATGCTGTAGATGGTGCAGTTGTTACCATGGGTGGAAGTATCCTTGTTTATGGTAAGAAAACTGATGGCTCAGATTGGAAGATAGGAATTCGTGACCCAGAAGGTTCTTCTGAGGATATGATAGGTTATCTATCCTTTTCTGGTGATACAGATATTTGTATATCTACCTCTGGGGACTACGAAAAATATATAGAAAAAGATGGAGTAGTTTATCATCATATATTAGATAGAGAGACTGGTTATCCATCTAATAGTGGACTACGTTCAGTTACAGTTGTATGTGAAAATGGTCTTATTAGTGATGGGTTATCTACAGCCTGTTTTGTTCTTGGGTACGATGCTTCATTGAAGCTATTAGAAGAGTATGATGCTGAGGCTGTGTTTGTATTAAACGATAATCAGGTTATTGTAACTGAAGGTCTTAAAGATATATATTCAGACAATAATTAAAAAAGATAATGTATAATCTATTGGGAAATTAAGGAGTGAGACAATGAAGTGGTTAGAACATTTAAAAACAATTAGCAAGCATAAATGGTTAGTTATGCAGCATTGCTTTAAGGTAGGTCTGTATAAGCAAGGTATACTACATGATTTGTCTAAGTACTCTTGGTCAGAGTTTTCCATGGGGGCTAAGTATTATCAAGGTAATAGAAGTCCTAATGATGCAGAAAGAGAAGATAAGGGATATACAACAGCTTGGTTACATCATAAGGGAAGAAATAAGCATCATTTAGAATACTGGATAGACTATAGTGTTGATAAGTCAAAAGGCTTAGTGGGTATGCCTATGCCAAAAGAATATATTATTGAGATGTTTTGTGATAGAATTGCTGCTTGCAAGAATTACAATAAAGACAATTATACTCAAAGTCAGCCACTAGAGTATTATCTTAGGGGAAGAGCTAAAACATTGCTTCACCCAGAGTCTGCTAAGACATTAGAGTTTTATCTTAATATGCTTGCAAATAAAGGTGAGGATTACACTTTTAAGTATATTAAGAACAAAGAGGTTGTACCTCTTAGAGTATCTCGTGTAGAAGAGTTATTATCAAAAACTAAGAAGTTTATTAGATTTGTAAAGTTATTTTGTGAAGAGCTAAAGGATTGATTAATCCTTTTATGATTAGAAAGAGGGATTACAGTGGATTTTACACATTTACACGTCCATACAGAATATAGTTTGTTGGACGGTTCCGCTAAAATAAAAGACTTGGTAGCAAGAGCAAAGGAGCTCGGAATGAAGGCTCTTGCCATAACAGATCATGGTGTTATGTATGGGGCCATTGATTTTTATAAGGCAGCTAAGGCAGCAGGAATTAAACCTATTATTGGCTGTGAAGTTTATGTGGCACCTGGCTCTAGATTTGATAGAGAACTATCAAAGGGTGATGATAGATATTATCACCTTGTTTTGCTTGCAAAAAATAATGAAGGATACAAGAATTTATGTAAAATTGTATCAAAAGGTTTTACTGAAGGATATTATTATAAGCCTCGAGTAGATATTGAAGTTTTAGAACAGTATAGTGAGGGAATTATAGCACTTAGTGCTTGTCTTGCTGGAGAGGTTGCTGTAAACATTCGAAAGAATAATTATGAAGCTGCAAAAGAAACAGCACTTAGATATAGAGATATGTTTGGTGAGGGCAACTATTTCCTTGAGATGCAGGACCATGGGATACCTGAGCAAAGAACTGTAAATGCAGGAATTATGCGTTTATCAAAGGAAACAGGAATACCAATGGTTGTTACAAATGACTCTCATTATATATCAGCTGAGGATGCTGAGGCCCATGATATTCTTCTTTGTATCCAGACTGGTAAAATAGTTACAGACGAGGATAGAATGAGATATGACGGGGGACAGTATTACCTTAAATCCCCTGAGGAAATGCACAGTTTATTTCCGTATGCAAAAGAAGCCTTGGAGAACACTTGCAAAATTGCAGATATGTGCGATGTTGATATAGTTTTTGGTGAACAAAAGGTTCCAAGATATGATGTTCCAAAAGGATATGATGCATACACATATCTTTGTGAGCTTTGTAACAAAGGCTTAGAAAAGAGATATAATCCTGTAACGGAGGAATTAAAGACTAGACTTAATTACGAGCTTAATACTATAAAGGATATGGGCTTCGTAGATTACTTCCTTATAGTTTGGGATTTTATTAAATATGCTAAGGATAATAACATAGCTGTAGGACCAGGACGTGGTTCGGCAGCAGGTAGTATTGTTTCATATTGCTTGGAGATAACCAATATTGAACCAACTAGATACAATTTGCTTTTTGAGCGTTTTCTTAATCCGGAGCGTGTTACCATGCCCGATATAGATATTGATTTCTGTGTGGATAGAAGACAGGAAGTCATAGATTATGTTGTTAGAAAATATGGCAAGGAAAAGGTCGTTCAGATTGCTACATTTGGTACTATGGCTGCGAAGATGTGTATAAGAGACGTAGGAAGAGCTATGGATTTGCCATATAGTTTATGTGATAAGGTTGCAAAGGCTATTCCAACAGATCTTGGAATAACTATTCCTAAGGCCCTTGAGTCCAGCAAAGAATTGCAAGAAATGTACAACGAAGACCCATCAATCAAAAAGCTTGTGGATATGGCCATAAAGCTAGAGGGACTTCCTAGACATTCATCTACTCATGCGGCGGGAGTTGTTATAGGTAGAGAGTCTATCGATGAGTATGTGCCACTCTCTAAGGGTACAGAAGATTCTACCACTACTCAGTACAACATGACCACTATTGAGGAGCTAGGACTTCTTAAGATGGATTTCCTTGGACTTAGAAACCTCACAGTCATTCAAAATGCACTTGCTCTTATCAAGGATAATCATGGTGTGGACATTGATATAGACAGGCTCAATATGGAAGATAAAGCAGTTTATGATATGATATCTGCTGGTAAGACAGAAGGTGTATTTCAGCTAGAAAGCGCTGGTATGAAGAACTTTATGAAGGAACTTAAGCCAGCTAATATAGAAGATGTAATTGCAGGTATATCTTTGTATAGACCAGGTCCTATGGACTTTATACCTCTTTACATTAAGGGTAAGGAGAACCCACAGGCTGTAACCTATGACCATCCTGCTTTAGAAAAGATTCTTGCACCAACCTATGGTTGTATTGTATATCAGGAGCAGGTTATGCAGATAGTTATGGAACTTGCAGGATATACCCTTGGACGAAGCGACCTTGTTAGACGAGCTATGTCTAAGAAAAAGGCTGATGTTATGATGAAGGAGCGTCAGAACTTTGTCTATGGTAATGAAGCAGAAGGGGTACCAGGATGTATAAGCAGAGGGGTTAGTGAAGAGATTGCCAATAAAGTATTTGATGAGATGACAGATTTTGCAAAGTATGCATTCAATAAATCTCACGCTGCAGCATATGCAGTGGTGGCTTATCAGACCGCTTATCTTAAATGCCATTATCCAGTGGAATATATGGCAGCACTTATATCATCTGTAAAGGATAATTCTGGCAAGGTATCAACCTATATTCAGACCTGTAAGGCTATGGGTATTAAGATTCTTCCACCAGATATCAATAAGGGCAGAGGAGATTTCTCTGTGGCAGGAGACTCTATTAGATATGGTTTATCTGC